>JANXBX010000003.1:0-7976 GCA_025060595.1 Synergistota bacterium
CCAACTGAATTCATCTCTCTGCAGTAAAATTACTGCAGAGGGGTCGCAATCCCTTTTTATTCAGGGTTTTTTCCAACTCTCTACAGAGAGGGGTTGGAAAAGTATTTAAAGGCAAGAACTTTTAATGGGATTTTTACAGACTCCCCCGGGAAATGCCCCCTTCACATGCTACCACAAATTGCCAAACAATTTACCATAGAAAAAATATTGACAGATCTAAACCTAAAGTTCCTCGGATAAAAACAGAGCTACTTATAAATTCATATTTTGCTGCGATCCGAGTTTTATACAAACAATTTTAAATTGTCAAGGTTCATTATTCAAGTATCAACAAAATAAACACGATATTAAACCCCTCACAACAAACGAGGCACAACCCACTTAAACTATATCTATATCATCTTCAACTACTATTGGTCCTTTCCCTATAAAGTCTATTGTCTCCACGCATCTTTTACATAACAAATAGAATCTCACTGAATCAGTTTCCATATCTATTATAAGAGAAGCTCTTCTCTTTATTTCAAGGTAGGTCTTATCATCTACATAGCACTCAAAAACACTTTTCTGAACCCTTTTGCCATATTTCTCAAGAAGTCTCGCTATATTTTCTCTTTTCGTATCATCACTTATATCATAAGATATAACCCAGTATCTCTTGCTCATAATTTGATCATATAAGAACGATAAACGCTTTCTCCTTTTATAGCTTTTGATAAAAGATTAACCTGAGAATTTATGATCCGATCAAGAGAACGAGATTTTACTTGCTCTTGGAACTCTGCTATTACTTTCTTAATACCCTCATGAGTAAGATAAACTCCAGCAGATTCTTCATCTTCTTCTTGACAAAAGCGAAAATCCCCTAACATTAGCATCTTCTTATTAGAAAGCCTTAAAAATATTCTATCCATAAAAGGTCTAAATTCCTCCATTAAATCTAACGCTAATGATGGTCTACCATAATCTACAGAGTGGTAAAAACCCACATAGGGATCTAACCCCTCTGTATATATAGAAGACTCTACAATAAGAAAAAGAAGAGTATATAAAAAACTTAAAACAGCATTTGCTGGATCTTCTGGAGGACGACGAGTTCTTGAGCTAAAGTTAAATATTTCATTTTTAACACATAAATTTAAAGCTCTAAAGTAAGCTTCTGCCGCAGCTCCTTCCATCCCCATAAGGGATTCTAAAGAGCCACATATCTCTATTTTCATAAGCACAGAACGAAGAAACGAACATGTTTCACTTATCTCCTTACTTTTTATATCCCAGTTATATTTCTGAAGAATTGATATAGAGTTTCTTACCTTACCCCTAACGAATTCTTTAGCCAAACTTAATCTAAAATTAGTATCTTTATGCTTATCATATTGAAGAAGTCTAAGAAATACATTCTTAGACAAGTTTCCCTGAAGTCTCCCCTTATAATTCCCCTTTGCTGAAAGAAAAACCACCTCTATACCCTTTTTAAGAGAATAAGTTATGAGCTGAGGTGATAGCCGAATATTACCAAAAAGTATTATTTTCTCCACACCACCATCAGGATAACTTCTTATTACATCTTCATTTATAATATATTTAAATCCTTCAGAACAACCTTACCAAAACCAAAAGTTGTGTTTTTACCCACATGAAGCTCTTTCATAGCCTTCAGATAATCCAAGAAAAACCCATTAACAGGTTGATACCTTATTCTTCCTGTAACACCATAAAAGGGTATCTTTCTTTTCTGTCTGTAAGAAAACCTACTAAAAACTCCTTCAGTTATAGAGTGATCTACAATATTAACCCTGTCCAGCAAATCCAAAACAGGTTTAAAAGGATATTCCCCACCTCCACCACAGTGAAAATAGTCAAGGAGTACCACCCTTCTGAAAAAGTTCCTCATTAAGGCTGAAAAGCTTGGTTCTTTTTGAATCTCTCCGTTAAATATAAGCCTTAAAGGAGATTCAAGATCAACTTCAACAGAAAACAGCCTATTATCGCCGTTTATCTCAAACTTTAAGTAACTATAATTCCCAGAAGGAAGTTCTATCTTATCCCCTTTATAAAGATTCTTACCTTCGTAAGATAACGAAACAAGCTCAAGCTTAAGATTATTTAAAATATTCAAAAAGCAATAAACAAAATATGGTAAATAATCGTTAGCCTTACCGATAAGAGTTAAATTTATGCTCACTCTATCTCCCTTAGTAAGGTCGAATTTCTTAAAGGGAAAGTATATAATAAAGGGACGAGGTGCAGAGTCATATTTCCTCATAACTTTAGTTAAGGGTGATGGAGAGGTTTCGAATAACATGGCATAAGGACAGGAAAACCTAAGCATACATTTAGAACACTCAAAGCTTTTCTTTATACATGCTAACCTTTTAAATTCGGCTCCAAACTTTCCACGCAGTACATTAGAGGTAAAAGGCCCCAATTTAATATTTCCCTTAGCCACACACTCTAAATTATAGACCCGCCAGCGTAACATTTTTTAAAATCACCTCTCCCTTACCAGTAGCTATAGGAACCAAGTCGAAAAGGTTAAATTTAGAACAGAACTCCACATCTCTATATTTACCATGCTTTATAGCATTTTTACCGCTAGCCGATCTCAAGAATACATCCAAAGCATCGTTATGTGAAGCCCAGTTGAAGGCTATACAAGCAGCATCATTAAGTTCTATTACACTACCTATAAGCTCCCTTATCCTAGAAACTATGACCCCTGCACAGTAAAAATCATCAGACACAAGATTACCCTCTTTACCAGCACAAGCTATACCAATACCATTAAAGCCCCCCTTACTGAAAACTTCCAATGCAAACTTTACAGCAGCATCAAGATTAAGTATAGAACCCACTATAGCATCTTGCCCACCCTTCAAAATCTTTCTCAAGAGCTTTGTGCCATTAGTAGTAGTAAGAACCGCATTTTTACCTCTTATTAAACTCGAATTTTCCATTATTTCTGTTGGAGAGTTATCAAAATCAAAACCGGCAATCTTTACACCACCTCTTTCCCCCATAAGAAGAACTTGAGGATTCCCCTTCTTTATGATCCTTGCTTCTCTAATAGATGATGTTAAATAAAGATGCTTCCCACCACAAGCAAAGAACGTAACTATAGTAGATGTAGCTCTTATAACATCAAGAGCTATCCACAAAAATTTTTCCCCAGGCAACCTTTCTGATATAGATGATAAGACATAAATTTTCATTCTAAAGCCGATCTCCCCTCTTTATAAACCTAAAGTATTTACCTACCACGAAATAAAAGTAAGTAATGCTGATACAGACCAAAATCCTATCGTAGTTAAAATTCCGAGAAAATAAAGCATTGTAAAGTAATATGGTCTTTTATTTTTCTTATAGTGATCGCTTTTTAATTAATGGAATAATAATTCCGAATGTAATAAAAAGGAGTCCAAGGCCACCAAAGCTTGGATTAGCTACAATTTCGCATCCTCCTCCACACCACCAACCGAAATCAATCTCAACCTGATAAGGACCAGACCATGTAGAAAGACCGTATATGTCTTCAACTTTAACATAAATTTCATACCATCCTTCTCGCCAAGCTTCATACCATAGGCTATCGCCGTATCCTACACCAATTCCATTTACATACCAAGTATAAAAAATAGGATCTCCGTCTGGATCATATGCGCTAATTTGTCCCTTTATAACAGCATATTCATAACAATAATACCACCAATAGTCGCAGTAATCATAGTAGTCTACATCTATCCATAGCCTGGTTATCACAGGCGCTAGATTCTGAGCTATCGCCATCCTATTGAAAATAATTAAAACTAATATTAATACAGCTAATAACTTAAATATAGTATTCTTTCTCATTCAGCAACCTCCTTAAAGAAAAATCTTTTATACATTATTATAAAACCTTAAAAAAATGAGGTCAACCTTAAGTATCATCATTTAAAAAGAGCACTTTTAGCAAGAAGTAGATACCTGACAACACATCAATAAAAAGACTGTAACAAACTTAAGAAGATCACTGTTAAAATAATATAAGGATGAAGAAGCTTTTACTGTTTTTAGGGGTATTTATAGTTTCCTTTTCAGGAATAATGATAAAAGTCAGCGATTCAAACCCTATATCTATTTCATTTTACAGATGTTTGATCGCCTCTTTTCTTTATATCACAGCTTTAAAATGGAAGTTCAAGCTGTTTGATTTTAAGAAGGAAATTCTCTTACTTATATCTGGTACTTTTGTAGCCCTTCACTTTTATTTCTGGATAAGTTCCTTCAGACACACTACTATCGCTGGAGCAGTTATTCCCCTTATGGTTCAACCTTTTTTTACATCTCTTCTATCATTTTTAATTTATAATGAAAAGGTAAGCCTAAAAGAGATCTTTTCTACACTAACTATACTTTTGGGAGTGATTATCATGACAACTTTTGACGCTAAAATTTCGCTAGAATTATCCTTCGGAGACGTTCTTTCACTAATTGGAACTCTTTTCCTATGCGGATTTATAACAGTTGGAAGATTTATAATACCTATAATAGGAACCTTGAACTTTAATATGAGAAGCTATCTTATTGCGAGCGCTTTCTTGTTCTTTTTAAGCTACCAGGAGATTTTTCGCTTTTTTCCTATCAAAGAATGGGTGATATTTTGGGGACTTGGTGGAGGCTGCTCCTTCCTAGGTTATACGCTAATTAACAACTCCCTCAAGTTTTTCAAGGCAGGAACAGTTAGCATAGCTTTAGTAGGAGAACCTGTACTAAGTATAGTATGGGCATGGATCCTCTTCGGAGAAATTCCAACATTTTCACAAATTATAGGACTTTTAACTTCAATACTAGGAATAATATCGTTTTTTAGGTCTAAGCTTTAATTTTTCAATTAAAAGCTTTACTTTCTCTTTCAGTTCTTCCAAGCTTCCGTCATTATAAACTACATAGTGAGCTCTTTTCTCTTTTTCCTCCAAAGGTAATTGGCTTTTCATACGATCCTTTATCTCCTCCTCAGTCCAACCTCTAAAGTTCTTAAGTCTCTCCAAAATCAAGTTAATAGGAGCAGAGACAACTACTATTACATCAACTTCGTATGGATCCCCTGCCTCCAAAAGCAGCGGAATTTCAACCACGAGATCTTCACCCTGTCTCCTGGATTCGCCTATCCTAAACCTTATTATCTCTCTCACAAATGGGTGAATTAGAGAATTTAAGAACTCTAACTTTTCTTTGTTTTTAAATACTATATTCGCTAAAATTCTTCTATTTACCTCTCCTGATTCGTCAAATATTCCCTCCCCAAAAGCTTCCTTAAGCTTAGACTTTATGTCTGGGCTTCGAAGAAGCTCATGAACTACATCATCAGCGCTTATCACATCTATACCATATTCTCTAATGATCTTTAATACCTCGCTTTTCCCACAGCCAAGTCCGCCGGTTAAACCAACTATCATTCTTATTCCTCCACTAATATCCTATAAACCGGATCTATTTCGCTAATAAACATGGAAGGAGCACTGGAAAAGATTGAACCAAATATTTTTCTCCTCCTGCAAGCAGTCATATAGAGACGATCCATTGCCCTTGTCATCCCTACGTAACATAATCTCCTCTCCTCTTCAATATCTTCACGAGTATTAAAGCTTCTATAGAGGGGAAATAGCCCTTGTTCCATTCCCACCATAAAAACCACAGGAAATTCAAGCCCCTTTGCAGCATGAAGAGTGAGAAGACTTATAGCATCCTCAGCTCCCTTAGCTAAATCCTGATCTGTGTAAAGAGATATTTTATCAAGAAAAGCCTCAAGAGTAAGCCCTGGTTCCTCCTCTTCAAAGCGAGATATTACAGTTAACATCTCCTCCAGGTTCTTTAACCTATCTTCTCCATCCTTTTCCTGAGAACGAAGCATTTCTAAGTAACCGCTTTTCTCAAGAACCTCAACATAAAGCTCTCTTAACGTAATAAGATTAACTTTCTCTCTTAAGCTATCTATAAGGTTTGAGAAGGAAAGCAAAGCATTTACAATTTTTTTCTGCCCAGAAAAAGTTTTAAGGCCTTCCCATATACTTATTTTATTAGATAATATATGCTCTTTTAAGGAAAGGATAGTCTTTTTCCCTATTCCCCTTGACAGCGCTAGTAAAGCTCTTTCAAGACTTAAAAGATCATATGGCGAAACAAGAATTCTCAAGTAGGCCAAGGCATCTTTTATTTCTTTCCTCTCATAGAATCGAACACCACTTATAACTTTATAGGGGAAACCATACCTCATAAAAAGTTCCTCATAAAATCGAGATTGTGCATTAATTCTATAGAGTAACGCTATATCCTTAAAGGAGTAACCAGCTTTCCTAAGAGAGTTAATCTCATTCAGTATGAACTCACTTTCATCAAGTTCAGTTTGACCTATATATACTAGGACTGGTTTCCCCTTACCTCTATTAGTCCAAAGCTTTTTAGGATATCTGCTTACATTATTAGATATTACACTGTTTGCTGCCTCAAGTATGGACAAGGTTGAGCGATAGTTTTGCTCAAGATATATTATTTTAGCTTCCGGAAAATCCTCTTCAAAGTTTAATATTATATTTGGATCAGAACCCCTCCAGCTGTATATGGATTGATCTGGATCTCCAACTGCTGTTAATCTCCTCGTACCAGAAGATATGATCTTAGCTAAGAGAAACTGAGGTTTATTTATATCCTGATATTCATCTACAAGGACATATTTAAATCTTTTAGTATATTTATTTCTTAAAAACTCATCTTTGAGAAGCTTCAATGGTTCAATAAGAAGATCATCAAAATCAACAGCTTTAAGATTTCTCTTTTTCCTCTCATATTCAAAATAAATATCAGATAAAACTTTATCTTTCGGAGTATATGGAATAAACTCTTCAGGAGATATCATGCGGCTCTTAAGAAAGCTTATTTTAGAGACACAATATTGAGAGGTTATACCATCAATTTTAGGCGATATATCATTTATAACCTCTTCCAATAGGTTTTCTCTATCATCCTCGTCAAGAACTATCCCTTCAAACCCTTCTGCTCTTAAAAGCCTCAAACCAAAAGAATGAAAAGTAGAAAGAATTAACCCTTCTATATTCCCATTTAATAACTTATTCACTCTCTCTTTCATTTCTGAGGCAGCTTTGTTAGTAAAGGTAACAGCTAATATTTCGTAAGGAGAAGCCAAACCTTCCGAAAGTATATACGCTATCTTATAAGTTATTACTCTTGTTTTACCACTTCCAGCTCCAGCTAAGACAAGAAGCGGTCCATCTGTATAAAAGACTGCCTCCCTCTGGGAAGGATTCAGTTCTTCAAGAAATTTCGTAAACTTCTGGTGCTCTATCATCGAAAACAGGGATGATCCCCCTTACCTCCTTTACTCTGCTTAATTCTAGTTCTGCAAATATAACGGTTTCCACATCAGTCCCACCAGCTATAATATCTCCCCAAGGATCAACCACAAGTGAATTTCCATTAAAGAGAAGGTCTCCCTCTTTACCACACCTATTAACTCCGATTACATAGCATTGGTTTTCAATAGCCCTCGCTTGTAAAAGTATCCTCCAATGAGCTATTCGAGCTGCCGGCCACTGAGCAGGAACAAATATAATCTGTGCACCCTTTAAAGCAAGAGTTCTAATAAGTTCGGGAAATCGTAAATCGTAACATATAATCAATCCACATTTTACTCCCTCAAGATCGAATAGACAAAGCTCTCTTCCTCTTGCAAAAGTCTTATCCTCACCCATCAAACCAAAAAGATGTATTTTACGATATACTCCCAAAGGTTTTCCCTCTCTATTAAAAACAAAAGAGGTATTGTATATATTCCCTTTCTCAAAAAAAGGAATACTGCCTCCAACTACATTTACATTATAACGAATAGCTATATCCATTAAAAACTTAAGTGTTTTGGGATTTTCAACAGGGGCCAAGTCTCTCAGGTTTTTTATATCGTAGCTTGTATCCCACATCTC
>JANXBX010000003.1:7991-28922 GCA_025060595.1 Synergistota bacterium
ATCCGGATTTTTCCCCTTAGTCCTTTCAAGCAAAGCCCTTACTTTATCCCTGTTCGCTTCAGGATCCCCCAATTTGACATCAAACTGAAGCAAGGCAACTTTAAGCAATTTAATCCCTCCCTTTTAAATCTTAAACACCTATACTTATTATAACACTTATCGAAACGCAGTATAGCACAAAGAATAACCAATAAATTAATATATTAAATAGACAAAATTAGCACAAGTTATTTATTTGTTAACATTTACAGCTTTTCTATAGACATTATTAACGATATATGTTATAATTTATAGCATTGTGTGGAGCAAGGTTAAAGCTAGCATCGGAACAAGAATAACAATATTAGCCATACTAGTCGTTATATTATTCGTGGTCTCGGGATTCATAGAATTGAAGACGCTAAGACAAGGAAACGAGACGATGGAATTGCTTTCCTCAGAGAGGATATCCCTGGGGTATATAAAAATTCTTACAAATTATTTTGAAGAACATTATCGAGACCTTGAAATAATAGCTTCCGTTAAGGAAAGCTGGTTACCCTTCGCAGAGAGAAGACTTAATCTAACGGAAGGACTCCTTGAGATATTAAGGGAATCAAATCTCTTAGAGAAAAGATTTTTCGAGGCATTCCATAACCTTAAGAGGGCATTCCTTAACCTAAAGAGATCTATAACAAACGAAAATCTTCAAGAGTGCGTAAGGCTAGTAAACTATATATTAAGTTCCCTCAGAGAGCTAACACAACAAAAGGAAGGTTATATGACTACAGCTATGATAAACTTTACCAAAGCCCTTAACAAGGCTCACAGGCAAAGCCTGATTTTATTCAGCGTAGGGATTCCTGTAATACTTTTAATTGCATACCTCATAGTTATTGAGAGCAGACGCATGAACCTAACGTTAATAAACTATCTTAGGGATATAGCACTTAAGATTAAAAGCGGATCCTTCCCTATAGTTACATATAACCCACTAACTCGCTTGCCAGAAGGAGAAAGGCTTGCCATATACATAAATGATCTTATAAACCAGGTTAATGAAAGCGTTAAAAGAATTAATGAGCTCAGTGAAGCAAGAACCTCTTTCTTAGCGATTGCCTCTCATGAACTTAAAACTCCGTTAACCTCAATAATAGGCTATTCAGAGATACTGCTCGAAAGAGAAAATCTCTCACAAGAGGAGAAAAGGGCATTAAGTATAATAAACTCTCAAGCACACAAGCTATCAAATACAATAGAAAGAATGCTTATTTACTCTACACTTGACTCCTCAATCAACCTAGAAGAAATAGATCTCAGAGAGATAATTTTAAAGCTACAGCAAGAGGTAAAAGCAAAAATTGATAAAAAGAGGCTAACTTTTAAGATAAATATGCCAGAAAAAAGGCTTTCCATTAGGTCAGATCCCTATAGAGTAGATATCGCCTTAAGAGAGATTTTAGATAATGCTATCAAGTTCACAGAGGAGGGAGAAATAACTTTAACAGTTAAAGATGATGAGGAGTATATAATTATAGAGGTAGAAGATAGCGGTCCAGGGATAAAGGAAAAAAGAGAAATTATATTTGAGCTTTTTGCCCAAGGAGAGGGCTTTCTTAAAAGAAAGCACGAGGGAATAGGATTAGGGTTACCATTAGCTCTACGTGCCTTAAGTGGGATAGGTAACCTTAGCTTTGAGAGTAAAGAAAAGGGAAGTAAATTTTGTATTAAAATATTAAAGAGATGTTGAAAAAGTCATGGAATAACGGTATGATAAGAATAAGAAGATACTATTGAGGGAAAAGGCGTCTACTTTAGGGGGTGGAAAGCCTTGATAAGGTTAGCAAGCAGGCTTGGTTCAGTAGAACCTTCTGCAACTTTAGCTATAACAGCCTTAGCTGGAAAAATGAAAAGGGAAGGGAAAAATGTTATAAGTCTTTCCGCTGGAGAACCTGATTTTCCTACACCGAGGAACGTAAAAAATGAAGCTTTAAGAGCTATTGAAGAGGATTTCACTCACTACACTCCAGAGTCAGGAATACCTGAGCTTAAAGAAGCGGTAGCTAAAAGCTTTGAAAAAACATGGGGAATAAAATACAATTCCAGTGAAGTGATTATATCCAACGGAGCGAAACACGTCATATTTAACGCAATATTCGCTCTGTGTGACGAAGGAGATGAAATTATAGTTATAACCCCCGCATGGGTTAGCTATATAGAGCAAATAAAGCTTGCCGGTGGAAAACCAGTTATAGTGGAAACAAAAGAAGAAAACGATTTTATACCAAATCCCAAAGACATAGAAAGAAATATAACTAGTAAAACTAAGGCTATTATAATAAACAGTCCTCATAATCCAACAGGGACAGTCTATCCAAGGGATGTTTTAATTGAAATAGCAAAAATAGCCACATCTAGAGGAGTGTTCGTGATTAGCGATGAAATATACGATAAACTCTCATATGATGAAGAGAGCATCCCCCTAGTTTGCTTATTGCCAGAAGCTAAAGATAATATTCTTATAGTAAATGGAGCCTCTAAGGCTTATGCTATGACTGGTTGGAGAATAGGATGGGGATTAGGACCTGCAGACCTAATTAAGGCAATGGGAATTATCCAAGGGCATATGACCTCTAATCCTTGCTCTATATCTCAAAGGGCCGCTTTAGAGGCAGTTAAAGGACCACAAGAAACGGTAGATAAAATGGTAAGAGAGTTTAGGGAGCGCCGCAATTTAATATGCTCTCTCCTTGAGGAAGCCCCACATATTAGCTTTAGAAAACCAAAGGGAGCGTTTTATCTTTTTATAAATATAACTGAAGCATTAGGTAAGAAGTATAAAAACGAGGTTATCAACGATGATATAACCTTCTCAAGAAAACTACTTGAAGAAAAACTTGTAGCAATTGTTCCAGGAACAGCCTTTGCCGCTCCCGGATATATAAGAATATCTTATGCAGCCTCAAGAAAGGATATAGAAGAGGCTTGTAAGAGAATAAAGGAGTTCTTAAAAGAACTAATCTAAGAAGTCCTTTAATCTCTTACTACGAGTAGGATGTCTGAGTTTCCTTAAAGCTTTTGCTTCTATCTGCCTTATCCTTTCTCTTGTAACACCAAAGCGCTTTCCTACCTCTTCTAAAGTAGAGGGTCTTCCATCTTCGAGCCCAAACCTTAACTTTAATACTTCCCTTTCCCTCTTAGAAAGGGTATTCAATATGGTTTCTAGCTGCTCTTTGAGAAGTTGCTTCGCTGCAGCCTCAGAGGGAGAGGGTATTGTCTTTTCTTCTATAAAGTCACCAAGGTGACTATCCTCCTCCTCACCTATAGGAGTCTCTAAAGATATAGGCTCTTGAGCAACTTTCAGTATCTCTTCTATCTTATCAGGAGGCATATTCATAGCTTCAGCTAATTCCTCAGTAGTAGGCTCTCTACCAAGTTCCTGCACAAGTTGCCTTGAAATTCTCGTAAGCTTATTAATAGTTTCAACCATATGAACGGGAATTCTTATAGTTCTCGCTTGATCGGCTATGGCTCTTGTTATAGCTTGTCTTATCCACCAGGTAGCGTATGTGCTAAACTTATATCCCTTTCGCCAGTCAAATTTTTCAACAGCCCTTATAAGTCCAAGGTTGCCCTCTTGAATAAGATCCAAGAATAGCATACCTCTACCTATATATTTCTTAGCTATACTCACCACAAGCCTGAGATTAGACTCTATGAGCTTCCTCTTGGCCTCTACATCTCCTTGTTCCATTCTCTTAGCGAGCTCCACCTCTTCTTCAGCAGTTAAAAGAGGTATCTTCCCTATCTCTTTAAGATACATCCTAACAGGATCATCAAGTGCTATTTCCTCTCCTATTTCCAGCTCTTTATCCAGATCTTCAAGAGATATCTCTTCTTTACCCGGAAGAGGACCTACTTTTTCATAAGTCTCAGGAGAATCTACAACATCTATACCCATTTCCATAAGATTCATATAAATATCATCAAGCTCATTAGGAGAAATACTATCCTTACCTAAAATCTCATCTATCTCATCATAAGTGACATACCCTTTACCTTTACCCTCCTCTAAAAGGGCTTTAACTATATCAAGTTTCTTAGAAACCTCTTCTCCCATTACCAAGGCACCTCCCCTTCTGAAGCTCCTTCAAAAGTTTCAAATATTCACTATATAAAGACGGAGGAAGCATGCCCTCCTTTCTTAATTTCTCCTCAATTTCATCAAGCCTCTTTCTAACCCTACGAGAAAGCAGAGATCTTAGTAATCCTTCAAAGTAAAGTTCAATTTTGTTTTCACTACAAGGTAAATCTTTTAAAATCAGATAGGATACCAATCCGCTTAAATCCTCTTTTCCCTCAGCTTCCTCCATTATTTTATATTCGCTATAACCTTCCAAAATCCTTTCAGCTATCCATCTTATTTTCTCATCCTCGAAAAGATCCAAACCGCCATATTCTAAAAATTTATTCTTAAACCCTGGGTTTTTCATCAAAACCAGGATGGCATCCTCCTCAGCCTTTTGAAAACCGCTTTTAGAGGATGTCTGAGGAAGATACGTTTTTACCTTACTTTTCTTAATCTTAGATGAAAGAACCTTTTTGATCGAGTTTTCAGAGAGACCTAGTTTTTCTGAAAGCTTCGGAATAACAAATGACCTGTCGATATCAGAAAGCTCTAGGAGAAAATCTATGCCCCTTTTAAGAGCAATCCTCTTACTCTCTATATTTGAAGGGTCAAAATCTTTAAAAATCGCATCAAGCCTGAAGTCCCAGAAGTTAGAAGCATTTTCAAGAAGACTAATAAAAGCCTCTCCTCCGTATCTAGAAACAAATTCGTCAGGATCCATTCCAGAGGGGATACTTACAACCCTCACCTCAAGGCCTTTACTAACAAGCAAAGATACCCCTCTTATAGTAGCAGACTCACCAGCAAAATCCGCATCATAAGCTACAAACACTTTACCAACATGACGAGCTATAGTATTAACTTGAGCCTCGGTAAGAGATGTACCCAGAGAAGCAACAACAAAACGGATCCCTGCCTGAAAAAGCTTTATCATGTCCATATATCCTTCCACTAAAACCAGTTCACCACAAGATTTAATATAGTTTAACGCCTTATCAAGACCAAATAAGATCCTTTTTTTACTAAAAATCAACGTTTCAGGGGAATTAAGATATTTGGGCTCTTCTCCCTCAAGGCTTCTTCCTCCAAACCCAAGAATCCTGCCCCGTTCATCACATATAGGGAACATAATCCTTCCCCTGAACTTATCATAACAGCGTCCATCCAAATAAATTGTTGCAAGACCAGCACGGGAAAGCTCTTCTGGGTAAAAGCCCTTATCAACCATAAAGTTTGTTAACGCATCACCTGAAGAGGGAGAATAGCCTATTCTGAAGGCTTTTATAGTTGAGCTTTCCAGACCTCTTCTTTTCAAATAGGATAAAGCCTCACTGCCCTCCTCGCTCCAAAGCTTGGATTCAAAAAAACTCGCTGCAAGTTCATTAAGTTTATAGAGCTTCTCACGCTCCCGGGCTTCCCGAGTCAGAGTCGATGGATCAAGCTCTTTTAAAGATATCCCCGCTCTCTCAGCTAACCTCAAAACCGCATCCTGAAAGGATGTTTTCTCAATTCTCATTATGAAACCTATCACATCTCCACCTACACCACAACCAAAGCAGTGAAAAATTTGCTTGTCAGGACTAACAATAAAGGAAGGGGTCTTTTCAGAATGAAACGGACAAAGAGCTTTATAATTTTTACCAGCTTTCTTTAAACTAACATACTCCGATATTACATCAACTATATCATTCCTTTTCCTAACCTCTTCAATTAACTCTGAATAAATCTTCAATTTTAGAATGACCTCCTAAAGACAATTAGAGGGGACTCCAACCCAAGGTTGAAGCCCCCCTTAAAAACAAAGTAAGAGAGTGTTAGTTCAGTTAAAACAGGTTTGCAAATACTAGTGCTATTATAGACATAAGCTTTATTAAGATATTAAGAGATGGACCAGCCGTATCCTTAAACGGATCTCCAACGGTATCTCCGACCACAGCCGATGCGTGGGTCGGAGTCCCTTTCCCTCCAAAATGTCCCTCTTCTATGTATTTCTTAGCATTATCCCATGCTCCACCAGCATTGGCCATAAACACCGCAAGAAGAACACCAGTAACAATTGAACCAGCCAAAAGCCCTCCTAACGCTTCCTTACCAAGTAAAAATCCAACTATTAAAGGAGACACTATAGCCATTACTCCAGGAACTATCATCTTTCTCAAGGCTCCTGCTGTACTTATATCTATACATTTATTATAGTCGGGTTTAGCTCTACCTTCAAGGAGACCTGGTATCTCTCTAAATTGTCTACGAACTTCCTCAACCATAAAATAAGCAGCCCCACCAACGGCCTCTATTGCAAAAGCACAGAAGAGGAAGGGAAGCATACCACCGATGAAAGCCCCTACTATAACTTTAGGAGAAACAAGAGATATAACTTTAAGATCAACAGCAGTAGTATAAGCAGAGAAGAGAGCTAATGCAGTGAGAGCAGCAGAACCTATAGCAAGCCCTTTACCTATAGCAGCAGTCGTATTCCCAACCGCATCCAACCTATCAGTTATCTTCCTAACCTCAGAAGGGAGACCAGCCATTTCAGCTATACCACCAGCATTATCAGCAATAGGCCCATAAGCGTCAACAGAAAGATTCATACCCGTCAAGGAAAGCATTCCTACCGCTGAAATAGCTATGCCATAGAGTCCACCAAAGTAGTAGGACACCAATATTGCACCAGACAGTACAAGTACCGGTAAGGCGGTACTCTTCATCCCAACAGCTATACCCATCAGTATATCGGTAGCCGCTCCTGTCTGAGCAGATTCCGCTATCTTTTTAACCGGATTGTAAAGAGAAGAAGTATAATACTCCGTTAAAAGCCCTATAGCTATACCAGCTATATCGCCTGCAACTACAGCCCAGAAAAGATTCAAACTATCAAACATAAACCTTGTTACAAAGAAACTAGCCACTATGATAAGAATACCAGTCACATAAGTTCCTCTCCTTAGAGCAAGTTGCGGATCTTCATCCTTTCTTATTCTCACAAAGTAAGTCCCTATTATGGCAGAAATTATACCAATCGCTGACAGTATTAAGGGGTAAGCTACACCCTTTATACCGTAAACAACAGCTCCCACTATCATAGCCGCTATTATAGAGTTAACATAGGATTCAAAGAGATCCGCCCCCATACCAGCTATATCTCCAACATTATCTCCAACGTTATCCGCTATAACAGCAGGATTTCTTGGATCGTCTTCCGGTATACCAGCTTCAACCTTACCAACGAGGTCAGCACCCACATCTGCTGCTTTTGTATAAATACCTCCTCCAACACGAGCAAACAAAGCTATAGAACTTGCACCAAAACCAAAGCCGTTTATTATGTTGGGATCTCCGAATATGGAGTAAAGAACCGCAACGCCTAAGATACCAAGCCCCACAACTGACATTCCCATAACCGTCCCGCCTAAGAAAGCAATCCTTAACGCAGGAGCAACCCCCTGGGTCGCAGCATAGGCAGTTTTACCATTAGTTTTTGTAGCTATATTCATACCTACAAAACCTGCTAAGGCAGAACAGAAAGCACCACAAATAAAGGATATAGCAGTATTAATATTGACCTTCCACGCCAAAATTGCAGTCACAATGATAACGAATGGAACTAGAACCTTATACTCCCTGAATAGAAAAGTCATAGCTCCTCCGTGAATTATATTTGATATCTCTTGCACTTTCTCAGGCCCAGGATCAGCACTCCCCACCCTTTTAGCGGCATATGCCGCAAATATTAGAGCTAAAACGCCAGAAACAATAGAGAACATCAAAACTCCCATTCTAAAAAGCACCTCCTATATTTAGATGTTATACCACGCTTCACTCCTCCAAGGATGGGGGAGAAGAAGCTCATTAAATACCTGTAAGGCATACCTATCGGTCATCCCAGCTATATAATCAAGTACTACCCTTTCCTTCTCCTCAAAATTTAAAGCTTTTCTAAAGCTTTCTGGCAGATGTTCAGGGTGATCAAGGAAAAACTCATAAAGTCCTTTAAGCATATAAGAAACCCGAGGGCGCTCCCTCTGAGCTATATCACCTATGTAAACCCTTTCGTAAAGGAACTTTCTTAAATCCTCCATAGCCACTAAAACTTCCTTGCTTAGCGAAATCTCTCCCTTATCTAAACTCTGCTCCACACAATCTTTAACCATTCTATCTATCCTTTCTCCATGAGTGCTTCCAAGAAAAAGGATGGTTTCTTTCGGAAGATCCTCTATCGAAACTAAACCCGCTCTTATGGCATCATCAAGATCGTGATTCAAATATGCTATACAGTCTGAAATTCTAACTACCATTCCTTCAAGAGTCAAGGGGGAATCCAGGGAAAACCCAAGACTAAAATCTACCTGCCCTTTAGAGTGTTTCAATATCCCATCCCTAACCTCTATAGTTAGGTTTAAGCCATTACCATCTCTTTCCAACTTATCAACGACCCTTAAGCTCTGTTCCGCGTGCTTAAATCTCCCAAAACCTGCCTCTTTTGCTATCTCATCTAGTACCTCTTCACCCATATGTCCAAAGGGAGTATGTCCAAGGTCATGCCCTAAGGCTATCGCCTCTGTCAAATCCTCGTTAAGACGTAAGGCTCTTGATATCGTCCTGGCTATTTGAGCAACCTCTAAGGTATGAGTTAATCTCGTTCTATAGTGATCACCTTGTGGAGATAAAAGAACCTGGGTCTTATACTTTAGCCTTCTAAACGACTTAGAGTGAATTATTCTATCTCGATCCCGCTGATAACAAGTTCTTAAATCACATTCGCGCTCAGGCTTTAGTCTACCTCTGCTATTTTTAGATAAAGCTGCATATTTAGATAGAATTCTCTCCTCTAAACTTTCAGTTATTTGTCTGATAACCATTCTTTCCCATCTTCGTTCAACTTAGCATGAGCAGCAGCCATTCGAGCCACTGGAACCCTAAAGGGTGAACAACTTACATAATTTAAACCTATTTGATGACAAAACTCTATAGATGAGGGCTCTCCGCCATGTTCGCCACATATTCCTATTTTAAGATTAGGTCTCGTTCTTCTACCTTTCTCAACAGCTATCTTCATTAAGGCTCCTACTCCATCTCTATCCAAAACCTCAAACGGGTTATTATTAAGGATCTTCTTATCTATATATTGAGGCAGGAATTTACCCTCCACATCATCCCTAGAGAAACCAAAAACGGTCTGAGTTAGGTCATTCGTACCGAAGGAGAAGAACTCAGCATATTTCGCTATCTCATCAGCCGTAAGAGCCGCCCTAGGCAACTCTATCATTGTACCAACATGGTACTCGACTCTAACGCCAGCCTTAGCCATCTCCTCTTCGGCGACCTTAACAACCATTTCTCTAAGAATTTCCATCTCCCTCCAATGACCAACTATAGGAAGCATAACATCGGGAAGAACATTATAACCCTCCTTAACTAGCCTCGTGGCCGCCCTGAAAATAGCCCTGACCTGCATCTCGTAAATTTCCGGATATACCACACCTAACCTGCAACCCCTAAAACCTAGCATTGGATTAGCTTCCTGAAGAGCTCTGACCCTCTTTAGAAGCTCTTTCTTCTCTTCTATCAAGGAAGCGTTCTTTATAGGATCTTTATTAAGTTCTATCATCTCCTCAAGGATTTCCCTCTCCTTAGGAAGGAACTCATGAAGCGGTGGATCAAGAAGCCTTATAGTTACAGGATATCCTTCCATCGCCTTTAGTATCTCATAGAAGTCCCCCTCTTGCATAGGTAAAATTTCACTCAGAGCTTTTTCCCTTTCTTCTCTCGTAAAGGCCATAATCATCCTTTTAACCGCAGGAAGCCTATCTTCAGCCATGAACATATGCTCAGTACGACACAAACCTATACCCTTAGCACCAAACTCTCTTGCTCTTCTTGCATCTTCAGGCGTATCAGCGTTAGCCCAAACCTGAAGGCGAGCTATATCATCAGCCCAAGAAAGCAGCTCTTTAAACTCGGCACTCATCGCAGGTTCAACCATCGGAACTTCACCTAATATAACTATACCTCTACTGCCATCTATAGTTATTACATCACCTTTCTTAACAACCACATCATCCACACTAAATACTTCTTTCTCAAGGTCTATAACTATAGCCTCACATCCAACAACGCACGGTTTGCCCATACCTCGAGCCACAACCGCCGCATGGCTTGTCATTCCTCCCCTGCTTGTTAAGATACCTTGAGCGGCAAACAACCCATGAATATCATCAGGCGTCGTCTCAGGTCTAACAAGAATAACCTTCTCACCCTTGCTTCCTAACTCGCTAGCCTCATCAGCGCTAAACACAACCTTACCACAAGCAGCACCTGGAGAAGCAGGTAACCCTCTTGCTAACACATCATATTTAGCGTTAGGATCCACCTGCCTATGAAGAAGAGTTTCCACATGCTTTGGAGAAACCATCCTTACAGCAGTTGCTTTATCTATGATCCCCTCTTTAACCATATCCACAGCAATCTTAACAGCTGCCTGAGCAGTCCTTTTACCAGATCTCGTCTGGAGAAGGTAAAGTTTGCCCTTTTCAACTGTGAATTCTATATCCTGAATATCCTTGTAGTACCTCTCAAGCTGATCACAGACCTTCTTCAATTCCTCGTATATTTCAGGCAACGCATCTGCCATTTTCTCTATAGGAAGAGGAGTTCTTATACCCGCAACCACATCCTCCCCTTGAGCATTAAGCAAAAATTCTCCATATATTTTCTTTTCACCTGTTGAGGGGTTTCTCGTAAAGGCAACACCAGTACCAGAGTCATTGCCTCTATTACCAAAAACCATAGTCTGGACGTTAACAGCAGTTCCCATATCTTCAGATATACCATGAATTTTCCTGTATACCTTTGCCCTCTCATTGTTCCAGGATTTAAAGACCGCCTCTATAGCCATAAAAAGCTGTTCCCAAACATCTTGCGGAAATTCTCTACCTGTTTCTTGTTTTACTAAAGCCTTATAATCATCTATTACCTTTTTCCATGTTTCAGCATCAACCTCTGGATCGTACTTAACTCCTTTCTCTTTCTTCCACTTTTCTATAATGTGTTCGAATTTCTCATGCGGAATACCCATAACAACGTTCCCAAACATCTGAATGAACCTTCGGTAGCTATCGTAAGCAAATCTCTCATCCCCTGTTTGAGCTATAAGCCCAACAACCGTTTTATCATTCAAACCAAGATTAAGAATAGTATCCATCATCCCAGGCATAGAAACTGGAGCACCAGATCTAACTGAAACCAAAAGTGGATTATTCACATCCCCGAACTTCTTGCCAGTTTTACTCTCAAGAATTTTCATCTTTTCCCTAACCTCAGGTTTAATCTCTTCTAAAACACCCTCTGCGTTTCTAAGATATCTTCTACAAACCTCTGTGGTTATCGTAAAGCCTGGGGGAACGGGTAAGCCAGCCTTTGTCATCTCAGCAAGTCCTGCGCCTTTACCTCCAAGGAGATCTCTAAGCTTTTCGCTCCCTTCCTCAAACAGATATATCAGCTTTTCTGACATCCAGGAGCCCCCTCCTCTCAAGGTAATATATTATTTCATGGGCCGTCTCTTCTATAGCCCTATTAGTGACATTTATTATAGGAACCCCAAGCCTTCTCATCACACTTTCAGCATATTCAAGTTCCTCAATCACCCTCTCAAGCTTAACATAGTTTACGTCTGGCGCTAAGCCCATGAGCCTAAGTCTCTCCTGTCTTATATGAACAAGCTTTTCAGGCTCAATTGTTAACCCTACTATCCTTCTTCTCTCAACCTCCAATAGCTCTTTGGGGATGGTAATTTCAGGAACAAGAGGAACATTAGCAGCAAATATTCCCCTATATGCAAGATACATAGAAACAGGTGTTTTAGAAGATCTAGAAACTCCTATAATTACCACATCAGCATTTTTAATTCCAGGAAGATATCTGCCGTCATCACATTTTACGGCAAACTCTATAGCTCGTATTCTCCTAAAATATGCCTCATCCATCCTCCTTAATAAACCAGGTTTCCCACTTGCTTTGGCCCCAGAAACCCTTTCAAACGCTTCTATTAAGGGGCCAAGAATGTCAACTTCGATTATGCCTCTTTCCTTAGCCCTATTAGCTAGATACGCTCTTAGCTCTGGAGATGCCAATGTATAAATTACTAAAGAGGTCTCCTCATCAAAAGCCCTATTTATAACCTCATCAACTTTATCTTCAGTCTGAATATGAGGAAACCTCTCTATATCATAGTCAGTGCCCTCAAACTGCGATAAAGCAGCCTTACAGACTAACTCCGCTGTTTCCCCTGTAGAATCAGAAAGAATAAAGATTTTCATCCTTTTATCTTTCATAGCTACACCGCCAAAATAGATATTACCCCTACTCTCTCGACAAACTCCCTTATAGAGGTTAGTAACCTTAACCTATTTAACCTGAGACTTTCCTCAGGAGACATAACAAGAACCTTATCAAAGAAAGCATTTATATAATCAGTTAAGGGGAAAAGGGTTTCCAAAAACTTGTCATATTCACCCTTAAGAAAGGCAGGTTCAGCTTTTTCTTTAATCTCAAAAAATGCCTCATAAAGCATCCTCTCAGCATCCTCAATTAGAAGATCTTTATTAATCTCTCCATTTACACTTACTCCTCTAAGAATATTAACAACCCTAACAAAAGCAGAAACAAAGCGCTTAAAGTCATCTTTAAAAGAAAGGTCATTAAGAACATATACCCTTCTAAGAAGATCATAAGGTTTATACCAACCAGAGGCCATGGCAGCTTCAATCACAGAGTGAGTAAAACCTCTTTCTCTTAACTGATTAGCAATTCTGCTCTTTAAAAACTCAAGAACCTCCGTTTTGACCTCTTCAGGAGCTTTAAGAAGCTCCGCCCCACGAGAAACAATATGCTCAAGAGATAAATTTAAACCCCTTTGCCATATTATCTCATTAATAGCACGAGCTTGTCTTCGCAAACCATAGGGATCTTGAGAACCGGTTGGTGCCAATCCAACCATAAAGCAAGAAAGAATCGTATCTATTTTGTCAGCTATACCAACAATGATACCTGTCCATGTTTTTGGAAGCTCATCGCCCGCAAAGCGCGGAAGATAGTGTTCAAATATCCCAAGTGCAACCTCTTCAGGCTCCCCAGACTTTAAAGCATATTCCTTACCCATTATTCCCTGAAGCTCGGGAAATTCACCAACCATATCAGTTACAAGATCAGCCTTAGCAAGATAAGCGGTCCTTAAAACAATCTCATGTGTGGCAGGAAAACCAAGTAATGAATTTATATCCAAAGCTAGGGTTCTTATCCTTTCCATTTTATCATACATGGTACCAACCTTCTCTAAGAAGACAATGCCTTTAAGCAAAGGAACCCTTTCCTCAAGCGACTTCTCAAGATCTTTTTTGTAGTAAAAATCAGCATCTTCAAATCGAGCCTCCAAAACTCTATTATATCCTTCGATTATAGAGTCCATGACCGAAGCCCTGTTGTTACTAACAGCTATAAAGTAGGGAAGAAGTCTGCCGTCCTCCGAATATACCGGGAAATATCTTTGATTCACTTTCATAACCATAACAAGAACTTCACTGGGTAACCTTAAAAACTCTTCCCTGAAACTACCCTTAACAACCACCGGATACTCTGTTAAAAACACATTCTCCTCTAAAAGATCGTTATCTATAAGCTCCTTTCCCCCCGCCTCTCTCTGAAGCTTTTTAACCCCCTCTTCTATTATCCTTTTCCTTTTAGACTGATCAAATATTACAAACTCTCTTTCGAGGCTTGAAAAGAAATCGCTTACACTCTTAACTTCAAATTCGCCCCTACCCATAAATCTATGACCACGAGTTTTTCTTCCACTCTTAATACCGTCAAGCTCAAATTCAACAACCTCGCTCCCATATAAAGCTAAAAGCCAACGTATAGGCCTTAAAAATCTTAAATTACCCTTCCAACGCATAGATTTAGGAAGCGATAAAGACAAAACAATTTTAGGAAGAAGCTCTTTAAGCACATCTATTGTATTTCTACCCTTATATCTTTTAATAGCAAAGACATACTCCCCTTGATCCGTTTCTTTAACAACTAAATCCTCCACCTTAACTCCCTTACTCCTTGCAAAGCCTATAGCCGCTTGTGTAGGGATCCCCTGAGGATCAAAAGCTATCCTTCTTGATGGTCCCCTTATTTCCTCAACTAACTCTTCCTGCTCTTCATGTAGTTCAGTTACAAAAAGTATAAGCCTCCTGGGGGTCCCAAAGGTTTTGACCTCATTATACTTAAGTCGTTCATCCCTAAAACTTAAAATGACTTTTTCCCTTAAATCCTCAAGTAAATTGGGCATGCTCTTAGCAGGTAGCTCCTCCGTGCCTATCTCAAAAACCAAATCCCTGGCCATTTTTACGCCCCCCTTAAAACTTATTAAGTAATGGGAAACCCATATCCTCTCTCTGCCTTATATAAGCCAAGGCGCATTTTCTCGCAAGATTTCTAACCCTAGATATATAGTGGGTCCTCTCAGCTACGCTTATAGCCCCTCTCGCATCGAGAAGATTGAAAGTGTGGGAACACTTTAGAACATAGTCATAGGAAGGCAAAACAAGGCCCTTCTCAATAAGCCTTTCTGATTCCTTTTCATACATTTCAAACAATTTCCTAAGCATATTTACATCAGCCTCATCGAAGTTATAGATAGAGTATTCCACTTCTCCTCTATGATGTATATCACCATACGTAACAGATCCCACCCACTTAAGGTCGAAGACTGATTTCACCTTTTGTATAAACATGGCTATCCTTTCTATACCATATGTAAGCTCAACAGGTATCGGATCCAAATCTATTCCACCAACCTGCTGAAAGTAAGTAAACTGTGTAATCTCCATACCATCAAGCCATACCTCCCATCCCATACCCCAAGCACCAAGAGTAGGAGCCTCCCAATCATCCTCAACAAATCTAACATCATGTTCTTTAGGATCGATACCTAAAGCCTCCAGACTCTTTAAGTAAAGCTCTTGTATATCATCAGGTGCTGGCTTTAATATAACCTGATACTGGTAGTAATGTTGAAGCCTATTAGGATTCTCACCATATCTTCCATCCGTTGGACGGCGAGATGGCTCCACATAAGCAACACGCCAGGGCTCTGGCCCCAAAGACCTCAAAGTAGTTGCGGGATTCATGGTCCCCGCTCCAACCTCAATATCATAAGGTTGTTGAATAACACATCCTTGCTCTGCCCAGAACCTTTCAAGCCTAAATATCAATTCCTGAAAATTCAAATCTAACACCTCCTACTACCTTTTCAGAAAGTATCTTTAAATAAAGAGACGCCTCTTTCAAACCCTTCAAGTTATACCTCAGATCTTTAAAGAAAGCTAAGGGCATCTTCTGAATCTCTCCTAAAAGAGCTATTCCTTCAGCTCCAATTCTTAAACCATTAGCTTCAGAACAACTTCTACATAGAAGAAAGGGACCCTCAACTTTTATGAAAGCCTCTTTACTTATTTTACCACTACAATAAGAACATGTATCAAGCTTTGGTAAAAATCCTAAAAGGTCGAAGGCTTTTAAGGAGACAACCAATTCTAAGAGCAGAGGATCTGACCCTTCTTCAAGTAAATTAAGAAAATCAAGTGTAATGTCAAATAGCTTCGCTTCAGGAGCCTCATAGGGCAGAAGTTTGTTAAGCAGAGAAAAAAAAGATAAGCTAGATCTTAATCTTTTTAGAGAGCCTCTAACACTCAAGAAGGAATTCTTAACATCAAACTCTTTAAGATAAAAGTTGCTCCCCACAGAGTAATATATACTCATAAGACCATAATTTAAAGGCTCTATCGCTCCACCAAATCGATTAGGAAGCTTAACGCTACCTGGAGCTATAACAAGGAGCTTCCCTTTCTCTCGAGTAAAAACAAAGAGAAGTTTATCTAATTTAGATACCTTTCTGTTGAGAATTATAGACTCAACTTTTAGAAAGCGCTCTATCCCACTATAATATCACCCTTGGTATTCAGAAAATCCTAACCTCCTAACATCGCTCTCAGAAAGCCTCCAATCCTCCCTGACTTTAACCCATAACTCGAGAAACACTCTCTTATTACCCAATATGTGCTCTATCTCCTCCCTTGCCATTTTTCCTATTTTTTTAAGCATGTTTCCTCCCTTACCTATTACTATCTTCCTATGAGATTCTCTCTCTACATATATAGTAGCCCTTATATAGAATAAGTTTTTACCTTCTCTTTCTTCCATCTCCTCTATTACTACTGCCACCGAATAGGGTATCTCCTGATGAAGTTCCTCAAATAGTTTTTCCCTTATAACCTCTGCTATCATGAATCTTAAAGGCTGATCTGTAATCATATCCTCAGGATAAAGAAACTCCCCATCAGGGAGGTTTTGAAAAATCTTCTCAATAAGAACGTCAAGATTCGTTCCCTTAACAGCTGATATAGGTATGATCTCTCTAAAATAAAGCTTATCCTGGTATAGCTCTACTACACGCCAAAAGGCCTCTTTATAATCTAATAGATCTATCTTATTGATTAAAAGAAACTTTGGAGTATCCACCTTGCTAAGAATAGATATAATAATTTCATCCTCCTGCTTTAACTCACAATCGCTAGCCTCAACTACATACAGTATTAAGTCCACTCCTTCAAGAGCCTCTATGGCTATTTTTACCATCTCCTCACCTAAAAGATGTTTTGGCTTATGAATGCCAGGCGTATCTACAAAAACTATCTGACCTTCATCCCTTGTTAATATCCCTCTCACTTGAGTTCGAGTAGTTTGAGGTTTTGGAGAAACTATGGCAACTTTTTTACCAAGAAGGGCATTCATAAGTGTAGATTTTCCAACATTTGGCCTGCCAGCTAATGTAACGAATCCTGCCTTTTTCCTACTCATAGCTTTGACCTAAAAACAACAGCCTTATCAAACCTATTCTTCTCACACAATCTGTAAGGCTATAGCGTGTAATTTTAATATCACAACGCATAGAGACTCACCTATCCTTACCAAGAATGATAAAACTAGCCCTAAAATATTATTAATTTTCCTGCTTCAATTTCTATAACCAACTAATCTTATCCTTTCCTCTTTCGTTACTTCAATTTTAATCCCGAAAAGCCCTAAGCTTTTCTCTATTAGCTTAAGAGCGGATATTAAAACTTCAGGATCTCCAACCGCCCTTACAACTACAGGATCAACAGGAACAGGCCTATGATTAACAAGAATTATAGGCCCAACACATCTTATAGAGGTATGAGTAACCACCCTTTCATTTCCTATTTGAACACCAAGAGCACCAGCAGCAAACAATTCGTTAACTACATCCCTAAGATCGCTATCATGTATTATACTAGATTCCCCTTCTCTTTTTTTAGCATCATAAATTTTAATCGTTATTCCCTCTCCCTCTAACGGTGCAAAACCGGCAAGGCTTGCTATTGTCTCAAGACGCGTCTTTAAGCTATAAAGCTCAACTCTTAAGGCCTCAACTTTTTGCTTGAGGTAATCTTCATTAAGCAAGGTTACCTTCCCATCGCTTATCTCTATCCTAAAGGGAGAAACCACCCTATGAAACAAGGGATTTTCCTCTATCCTTAAGATAAGCTCTTGAGAAAGGATTCCATCCCTATCTTCCACTATAACCTTATCTCCACTTGGTGATCTTTTTATAACTATTTCCGTATCCCCTTTAAAATTCTTAATCTTAGGATCGGAAGAAAGCAGGTTTATAATTTCATTTAAGTGAAAATTCTTAGCTTCACTCATTATCGTCTCGTAAACCAATCCACCATGATATAAAATAGCGCTTAGCGTCTCCTCAGCTGTAGAGGCTGATTCACTTTCAAACCTAAGCTTAGCCAAAGCGCTTCTAACTGATGGATAATTCTGGACACCAAGTTGACTTGCCAAAAGCTGATAGTATTGAAGAAGAATCATAGCCATACCCTTAGCTTTTTTAAGCTCACCAATTTTACCTCCAAATCCCTCCGTACTCATAAACCTGAAGAAGAAAAACGTATTAAGAGCTAGAAGTATTAGAAGTAACCACAGTATCCAGTTCTCTCTTCCCTTTAAGCTCCCAAACATATCCCTCTTCCCCCAATAACTCTTTAGCCAAAACCCCTCCCGAAACTACTAATTTCAACGCCTGATTTACACTTATAGATAAGGGAATCGCTTCGCTCGACGGAATAAGCACCATAAAGCCAGAGGTTGGGTTAGGCGTAGTTGGAATGAAAACTATCATAATGTCCTCATCTTTAGAGGCTAATTTTCCACATCTTTTGCTTGTAACAAAGCCGATACAATACATCCCCTTTCTTGGAAACTCAACAAGCACAACTTCCCTAAAAGAAGACTCCCCTTTAACTAATATAACCTCAAGAATCTGCTTTACCGTCATGTAAATTCCCCTAACTAGGGGGATCATGGAAAGGAGACCCTCAAAAAAAGAAACAAGCCTTTTCCCTATATAGTTGGCGGTAAGCATACCTATTAAAATGGTTAATACAATTAAAAGCCCAAGAAATATAAAGCTTATCCCTGGAATCTGATAGCCAGTTATCTTAGGAACTATCTTCCCAAGATTCGCATCTATCCAAAGAAAGATCTGATAGAATACGTATAGAGTTATAGAAAACGGAACTACAAGTATAAGACCTGCAAAAAAGTAATGTCTAAGTTTCCTCATTTTTTTCTTCCTCTTTTGAAATCATAACCTTTCTAATCCTATTTTTCTTGACATCTATAACCTTCAGCTTTAATCCTTTAAAGCTAACCTCTTCCCCTGATTTAGGTATTCTACCAAATAGAGAAAACAACAAGCCTGCAACTGTATCATATTCCCGTTCATCTATCTCCATATCTGGCTCCATACCAAAAAGCTCAAGAAGTTCATCTAAATTCATCCTACCATCAACTATATAAGCATCGTCCCTTACTTTCTCTACCGAGGGAAGTTCTCTATCGTACTCGTCTTCGATTTCACCCACTATCTCTTCAAGTATATCCTCCATGGTAACAAGGCCAGCTGTTCCACCGTATTCGTCAACTACTATAGCTATATGAATTCTCTTTTGCCTTAATTCTTCAAATAGCTCTTTAACAGACTTAGTCTCTGGAACGAAATAGGGAACCCTTAATATATTTCCAACCTTCTCATCCCACTTAGCACTTGCCATTAACGGGATCAAATCCTTAGCATAGAGAATTCCTACTATGTTATCTATGTTGTTTTCATAAACGGGGATCCTTGAATGCCCATACTCACTTATAACCTTTACCGCATCCTTAACAGAAGTTGATGTTTCTAAACAAACCATATCGAGACGAGGGACCATTATCTCCCTTACAACCTTGTCTTCAAGATTTATAACGCTCCTTATCATCTTTCTCTCCTCTTCCTCGAGATCCACTTCCTCTTTCTTTGAGAGAAGCAACTCTAACTCCTCTCTCGTAATAAGAGGGAAAAGAAATCTCTTTTTGGGCCCCCCTAAAAGATCTACTATTTTAGAAAATATAAGTGCTACCGGATAAAAAATCAGTGACAAAAGATACATTAAATAAATGACTCTCTTTGAAATCCCATCTGCATATCTTAAAGCTATACCCTTTGGAGTTATCTCCCCAAACATAAGGATAACAAAGGTCATCAAACCTACCGCCAGGCCTATACCAATGTTAGGGAAAAGATTAAGCGACAAGGAAGTAGCTAAAGCAGACGCGGTTATATTAACTAAATTATTTCCTATTAAAATGGCCACAAGAACCTTTTGAGGATCATCTAAAAATGATTTCCAAGCTTTAGCCTTAGAAGGATCGTTTTTAATAAAACCAAGGATCTTCGTTTTACTTAAAGAAATAAGAGCTGTTTCTGAAGCAGAAAATAAAGCTGATAAAACAATACATAGTATCAATAAAACTATATTTGAACTCACAGACTCCATTTTCTAAGCCATTCCTCTCTTTGTCACATTATATCAGATACTCTTTTTCTTTTAAACGCATTTTTACGCTTTCCTCTTCAGAAACATGATCATATCCAAGAAGATGTAGTAATCCATGTATAACAAGTAGTTTAACCTCAGATGCAGAACTCCAACCTGCTTCTTTAGCCTGAGATAGAGCCCTATCTATAGAAACTATCACTTCCCCTAACACAGCAAAGGAACCATCCTTATCCACTTCATCCATCATAGGGAAAGATAAAACATCGGTAGAACCTTCCCTACCCGTATATGCCCGGTTTATAGGTATCATAGCCTCATCATCTACAAAAACCAAACTCACCTTAATCCTGGAAAGAGGAATATCTCCTCTATACTCCCTCTCCAAAATCCTACGAGCCGTTTCCCTTACTTCCTTCTGCGATAGGCCCGCCTTCTTTAGCAACTTCTTTGGATCGCTTATTAAAACCTTCAATTTCCTTTCCTCCCTCTGGATACTCTATTCTTGAATGATACATACCTCTTAAGACTTTAATAAAAGCGTAAACTATTTTTTCCAAGTCCTTGAAGGATAGGGGAGATTCAGAAAGCTGCCCATCTTCGATCTTCATCTTTATAACTTCCCTTACTAAACTTTCAAGCTTAGATGGGGTAAATTCCGATAAAGATCTCGCTGATGCTTCTATAGAATCCGCAAGCATAACTATAGCTGCCTCTTTAGTTTGAGGCTTAGGCCCAGGATACCTAAAATCATCAGGATTAACCTCCTCTCCCCTTTCTTCTTTAGCTTTATGATAGAAGTAAGATACTACCGTTGTCCCATGATGCTGAACAATTATATCAATTACAGCTTGAGGAAGCTTATACTCT
>JANXBX010000003.1:28932-202745 GCA_025060595.1 Synergistota bacterium
GATAGAAGTAAGATACTACCGTTGTCCCATGATGCTGAACAATTATATCAATTACAGCTTGAGGAAGCTTATACTCTCTAGCTAACTCTACACTATCTTTAACATGAGAAACGATAACAAGCATACTTAAGCTTGGTTTTATCTTAGCATGGTAATTTTCCTTGTCCATTTGATTTTCTACAAAAAGGTGAGGTCTTTTAAGCTTACCTATATCATGGTAATAAGAGCCAACACGAGCTAACAAGGCATCTGCACCTATCTCTTCAGCTGCAGCCTCAGCAAGATTAGCAACCAATAAACTATGATGGTAAGTTCCTGCAGCCTCCACTTGGAGTCTCTTCAACAAAGGATGAGAGGGATCCGCTAATTCAAGAAGCTTTAGCGGAGAAAGCAATCCAAAGAAGCTTTCTAAATAAGGTAAACTGCCAGCTACAATTATACTTGAACCGATACCATTTAAAAAGCCAAGCAAAGCATTAATAAGCAAATTTCTTACAGGAAGATTTATAAATAACCCCACAGAGGTTAAAGCTAAAACATTAATAACCCCCATTAAAAGACCAGCCCTTATTAAGGTTCCTCTCTGCCTTATCTTCTTCAATTCTCTCACAGCAAAGGTTCCTCCAAATACCCCAAGAGTAAGAGGTATAAACCCTGCTCCCCTAAAAAGGCTTACCGCAAAAGCCAATATCCAAGTTGCGAATATAGCAAATCTCGGACAAATTAAGATAGAGTAGGATAAAGGGATAATTCCTATGGGGATTAACGCAGGAGAAAGAGGTATTAAAACCTTAGCTGAGAGGAACAAAGTAATAATTGAAAAAAGAAGGAACAAGAGCAAACCTGTACTCTTCAACTTACTGTAATACCATTCCCTTATATACAGAAAAATAAGCCAAGCTATAAACGAGGAGATTACGCCTAATCCAACCAGCCTCAGTAATACCTTTTCCTTAGAAAAACCAAGAGCTTCTAAAATCAAAATATGCTCTCTCTTTAGGGGCTCTCCTTTGCGAACTACCACTTCACCACGATGGACCTTCATCACAATTGGCCTTATACCCATCATTACAAGCTGTTTCTGCTTCTCTGTCTCAGCAACATCTAATACCACATTCGGCTTAAGCTCGCCTAACAAAATTTCCTTTAGCTTAGAAACTTCCTCACTCTTAAGTCCCGCTTCTTCAGCAAAGCCCAAAACGGTTTCAACTGTACCTATAAGGTTTTCCTGATTTATACCTTTATCATATTCTTCTTTTAATACGTTTAATATAAGCTCTCTCGCTTTAGGGATAGATAACTCAATTGAAAGAAGCTTTTCTTCTATCCTCCCTAAAGCACCTTTAGCTATATTATCATCTTTCACAAAAACACCCTTTATTCTTGCAGCTGCCCTCTCTCTCAGCCTCTTCGTTTCTTCTTCATCTATTACCTCTACATCTTTATAGGCTACTATATCATAAGGAGCCTTTTCGCCAATCCTGACAGAAAAGCGCAAGGTAGATACCCAATCCCATGAGAGCATTAATAAGATAGCTGCTCCTATCCCACCAAATATTAACGCTATAGTTAGCTTTTCTTTAAGAAACTTTAGTACCCCCGCTTTACTACTACTGTTGCCGTTGCCTTTCTCTCGACCCATTATCCCTTCTCAATTCATACTCCTCGTAAGCCTTCACTATCTTCTGAACAAGTTCATGCCTGACTACATCTTGCTCAGTAAGATAAACGAAAGCGATCCCCCCTATACCAACCAGTATTTCCCTAACTTCTAAAAGACCGGATCTCTTATTGGGAAGATCTATCTGAGTAATGTCTCCAGTAATTACCATTTTAGAGCCAAAACCAAGCCTCGTCAAAAACATCTTCATTTGTTCAGGCGTTGCATTCTGAGCCTCATCAAGAATGACGAAAGCATCGTTCAACGTTCTACCTCTCATGTAGGCTAAGGGAGCTATTTCTATTGCGCCACTTTCCAAAAGCTTTTGGAATTTATCTGCATCAAGCATTTCATAAAGGGCATCATATAACGGCCTTAAATAAGGTTCTATCTTTTCCCTTAAATCACCGGGAAGAAAACCAAGCTTCTCTCCCGCCTCAACCGCAGGCCTTACAAGTATTATCCTGCCTACTTTCCTATTCTGAAGATAGGAAACAGCTAAAGCTACCGCAAGGTAGGTTTTCCCAGTTCCAGCAGGCCCTATAGCGAAAGTTATATCATTTTCCATAACGGCCTCTACATACTTCTTCTGCCCTAAAGTCTTAGGTTTTATTACCTTGCCTCTAACAGTAACATGAATAACATCGTCATAGAGCTCCCCTAACTTTAAATCCCTACCTTGCTTAAGCATCTTAACACTATATTTTAGCTCTTTAAGGCTTATCGGATGCCCCTTTTTAGCTATTTCCATCATCTCTTGAAAGAGAATCCCTGCTTTTTTAACAGACTCCTCATCGCTTCCCACCATTACAAGCTCATTACCTCTCGGCAGTATTCTTACATTGAAACTCTTTTCAACAAACTTCAAATTTTCATCTTCCTTACCAGCCACATTTATCATCACCGCATGGTCATCCGCCCAAAACCTTAACTCTAACTTAGGATTACCCACTCTTTAAAAATCACCCCCCTAAACAGACTCAACACGAGTTACCTCTGGAACATGCTTTTTTATAGTAGACTCTACCATAGCTTTTAGGGTAAACTGTGCAAATGGACACCTACCACATTGACCTGCTAACTTGACCTTAACGGTGCCATCTTCCTCAATACCTACAAGTTCAGCTTTACCGCCTTCCATTGCTAAATAAGGATTAACCAACTTCTCAAGAACCTCCCTTACCTTACTTTCAAGATTCGCCATAGTATAAACCTCCCTTTAAACAGGATAAGCATACTCATCAACGGGCTTCTCAAAGCCCAGATCCACCATGAACTTCCTCACATATTTTCTCCTGAGGAAATCAAGGGCAATTTGAGGAAAGAGAGCATAAGTTAAAACATCCTCAGGCTCAACTGCTAAAATACCCAATTCTTCCCTACATTTATCCAACATAGGTTCAAGAAGATCCGCAGGCCTACAAGTTATGGGCTCCTCATCACCTATGATCTTCTTTTTAATTTCCGGATCAATCGGTGCTGGAGGCCTACCATAAAACCCCCTTACATAATCCCTTACCTCCTTAGGAACGATCTTATACCTCTCCCCTAAAAGAACATTAAGCGTGGCCTGAGTTCCTACAAGCTGACTCGTTGGAGTAACTAAAGGAGGATAGCCAAGCTCCCTTCTTACCCTTGGAACCTCCTCAAGGACAGCCTTAAGTTTGTCCAAAGCCTTCTGTTCCTTAAGTTGGCTTATAAAATTAGTATACATCCCTCCTGGTATCTGATATAGCAATACGTTAACATCTACAGTAAAATCGGCAAGCTTATCTTTATGAAACTCCCTCACTTTCTTAAAATATTCTGATATATCAATTAAGGATTTAAGCTCTATTCCCGTGTCATATCCCATTTCTTTCAAGACATAAACCATTGTCTCCGTAGGAGGATGAGATGTACCCATTGCAAAGGGAGACATAGCTGTATCTATAACATCAGCACCCGCCTCAACAGCCTTAAGCAAAGCCATAGATGCCATGCCGCTTGTATAGTGAGAGTGAACTTGAACCGGGATATTATATCTTTCCTTTATCGATTTAACAAGTTCATAAGCAATCTTAGGTGAAAGCAAACCTGACATGTCCTTTATAGCAATAGAATCTGCCCCTAGCTCAACCATATCTCTAACCATATCTAAATATTTCTCAATAGTATGAACCGGAGAAACCGTATAACTTATAGCAAGCTGAGCGTGAGCCCCCTCCTTCTTAACGGCATCAACTGCTACTTCCATATTCCTAACATCATTTAAAGCATCAAATATTCTAAATATGTCTATACCATTCATAACAGCCCTCTTAACAAATTCCCTAACTACATCATCCGGGTAATGCCTATAACCAACTACATTTTGACCTCTCAATAGCATTTGTAAAGGCGTTCGCTTAAATCTCTTTTTAAGTTCTCTTAACCTTTCCCATGGATCCTCATCTAAGAACCTTATACATGTATCAAAAGTAGCTCCGCCCCATACCTCCACTGAGTGGAAACCAACTTCATCCATAGCCTCAGCTATAGGTAGCATATCCTCTAGCCTCATCCTTGTAGCTATAAGAGATTGATGACCATCCCTTAAAGTCAAATCGGTTATTCCTATCCTCCTACTTCCTAACATACTACTGCACCTCCCTTTTCTTGGCCTCTTCCCACCAAGATTCCATCTCTTCAAGGCTAAAAGATGAGAGAGGCCTATTTTTCTCACGGGCTTTCTCTTCGATATATAAAAACCTTTTTCTGAACTTCTCATTTACAGCATGAAGTACTAACTCAGGGTTAGCACCTATAAATCTCGCTAAATTAACTATTGCAAAAAGCAAATCCCCCACTTCTTCCTCCATTTTCTTTAAATCCTTTTTAGAATAAGCCTCCTTGAACTCTTCCCACTCCTCTTCAATCTTCTTCATAACATCTTCAGTCTTATCCCAATCAAACCCGACCCTTCGCGCTCTTTCCTGAAGTTCATAGGCTCTCAATAAAGCAGGTATATGCAAGGGAACCCCATCAAGAATAGACCTCTTACTTTTCTCCTCCCTTTTCATCCTTTCCCAATTCAAAAGAACCTCATCAGAATCTTTGAAACTTTCACTTCCAAAAACATGCGGATGTCTTCTTATGAGCTTTTCATTTATCCCCTTTATAACATCTTCTATATCAAATAACCCCTTTTCTTTAGCTATCTGAGCCTGGAAAACCACTTGAAGAAGAAGGTCCCCAAGCTCTTCCTTTAACAAAACATAATCTTCCCTCTTTACAGCATCCACAACCTCATAAGCCTCTTCAAGAACATAGGAAAGGAGGCTTTCAAAGGTCTGCTTCTTGTCCCAAGGACATCCATTCTCACCACGGAGCTTCTCCATTATATCGACGAGACGCTCAAATTCCTTCCCTGCCATTTTTCCCTCATCTCCTTGAGCTCAATTAAAATTTTATTTAACAGCTTTTCTACGCTAAAGAAAGCCATTAAATTTTTCTCAAAACGCATATTAAAGCAAGAAAAACCTAGAGAGGAAAAGTAAGCTTGAATTTCGCCTCTTTTACCCCATATGATAGGATGAAGATGTATAGAAAGCTTGCCATTCTTATAATATATTTCAGAAACACCAGCCTCTTCTGCAATGACCTTAAACCTAACCGTTTTTAAAAGATTAACTATGGGAGCTGGTATATCCCCAAATCTTTCTTTAAATTCAAATTCAAGATCGTCAACCTCTTCAAGTCTTTTTACGTTTACAAGCTTTCTATAATAATATAATCTCTCCTCTTCATCATCTATATATTCTGACGGAATATAAGCATCAAGCCCAAGATCAACTCTAGCAGATAAGACTTTTGGAAGATCTCCCTTAAGAGAAGCTATCGTTTCCTCAAGCATCTTACAATATAGATGAAAGCCAACAGAATTCACAAATCCATGCTGTTCTGGTCCAAGTATGTTACCTACACCCCTTATCTGCATATCCCTTAAGGCGAGCTTAAAGGAAGAGCCAAGCTCTCCAAACTCCCTTATAGCTTCTAGTCTTTCTCTACCAGCATCAGTAAGCCCGCTTTCATCCTCATACAAGAAGTAGGCGTAAGCCTGCCTATTCCCTCTACCGACCCTTCCCCTAAGCTGATAAAGTTGAGACAATCCAAGATTCTCAGCCTGATGGACTATTATCGTATTGGCTGAAGGGATATCAATACCATTTTCTATAATAGTAGTACACACTAGAAGATTAATTTCACCAGATATAAAGCTTACCATCACCCTCTCAAGCTCATCCTCGCTCATCTTACCATGAGCAATCCCTAACCTAACCTCTGGAACAAGCTTTGATATTTTATCAGCAAAGCTATAAATATCCTCAACTCTATTATGAACCAGAAAGACCTGTCCTCCCCTTTGGATCTCTCTAATTATAGCACTTCTTACAAGATTGTAATCCCATTTACCTACATAAATTTCCACATTTTTTCTACCTGACGGAGGAGTATTTATAACGCTTATGTCTTTAGCCCCGCTTAACGCTAAGTAAAGAGTTCTTGGAATCGGCGTAGCCGTCATAGTCAAAACATCTACATCTACTCTTAACCTCTTAAGCTTTTCCTTCTGCATTACACCAAACTTTTGTTCTTCATCTATTATCACTAAACCAAGATCCTTAAAGGAAATGTTATCGCTCAGAAGCATATGAGTCCCTACGACAATATCTATCATTCCCTTCTTAATCCCTTCTATCACTTCAGCTTGTTCTTTAGAAGTCAAAAACCTCGTAAGCATAGCCACCTTAATAGGAAAGCCCTCCATTCGTTTCTGCAAATTCATATAGTGCTGAAAAGCAAGAACCGTAGTAGGACATAAAAAAGCAACTTGTTTTCCATCCATTACCGCCTTAAAGGCCGCTCTAAAAGCTACCTCTGTTTTTCCGTATCCCACATCACCGCATATTAATCTATCCATCGGGCGAGGAGATTCCATATCCCTTTTGACTTCCTCTATAGCCTTTAATTGATCAGGCGTTTCGTCAAATTCGAATCTCGCTTCAAACTCCTTTTGCCAATTAGAATCCTTAGAAAAAGCATACCCCGTCAGAACGCTTCTTAGAGCATATATCCTAAGAAGCTCCTTTGCAACTTCCTCAACATTTTTTTTAACTCTGTTTTTAACAACCGTCCATGAACCCTTTTTAAGACTATCTAAAGAAGGTTCTCCTCCACCAATATAGGGAGAAACCTTATCTATGCTTACCGATGGCACATAAAGCTTTTCCCCCTTATCATATTCAATAAGCAAATATTCTCCCTCAACACCATCTACCCTTATTCTTACTATCCCCCTAAATATACCTATTCCATAATCCTCGTGAACAACATAATCCCCCTCTTTAAAGGATAATTCCCTCTCTAAAAAGGTGGGAATATAAGGATTCCAAGGAATGTTAAGCGCGGAATCCAGCTCTTCCCTGTAAAGAAAGAGGAAAGGAATCCTAACATCCTTGGAGAAAGATACCCCTACATCATCTACATATACCCAGATAACTAAAGAATCTCTCGGCAAAATATCCCAAAAAGCTCCATCCCCTTGAGAATGAGGGGGAACTATCTCTATACTGTCAATTCTCCTAAAGGAAGGTTTTGCATCTATATCCTCGAGCACGCCTATATAGTCAATCTCATCTCCATAGAGAGAAATAACCACTATATCATCCCTAACCCTTATCTCTATAACATCTCCTCTAAGATTAAATTCACCAGCAGAAAGGGGAGGTTCGCTCCTCCTATAACCCATTCGCCTCAAAGAAGACAGAAGCTCTGAATACCCTATCCTTTGCCCTAAACTAATACGAAAGACCTCTTTACACAGAAAGCTCCTTGAAAGAGCTAAATTAATGGGAAGAATAGCTATAAAGTTTCTCCCTAAGGAAAATAAATCCTGATGAGAGTTTATCTTATAAACACTTCCTCCAAATGAAGAAACCAAGCTATCCTCAACACCAGAAAGGGAGGCATCTTCACCCAAAACCACACATATATTCTCCCAAGGATTATTAAAAAGCTTTTTAACTATATACCACAAGCCTCCCTTTCTGACCTTACCAACTTTAGCAAACCTTTTATTTATGAGCTCCTCTTTTAACCTATCTATAAAAGATTTATTCATTCTCCTCAAAAATCTCCTTAGAATTATAAAGAGACATTGCTTTATCTATGCCTTCAGCTAATATTAGCTCTATAGCGTCAGTCGCTCTTCTTAATATAAATGGAAGGAGCTTCATTTCCTTATCTGTAAACTCACTTAAAACGTAATACTCATAACCGCTTGGCGGAGGAGGTCCTATCCCTAAGCGCAGTCGGGGGATCTCCTCTGTTCCTAAAGTAGAAATTATAGATTCCATTCCCTTATGACCCCCTGCCCCGCCTAGCTTCCTTATTCTTATAACTCCAAAGGGAAGATAAAGATCATCATATATAACTAAAACATCATGCGGCGAGACCTTGTATTTTGAAATAATCTCCTTTAAGGCCTCGCCGCTTCTATTCATATATGTCATAGGCTTAACAAGAAGAACGCCATTGTCTTTTCTACCAGTCAAAGCTTTACACTCGTAGCGATCTACCTTAAGATCCCACCTCCCTGCTAAAAAATCTATCACCCTAAAACCAAAATTATGCCTTGTAAACTCGTATTTTGGTCCCGGATTTCCCAAGCCTACAACCAACCGCAAAAGAAGCTATCACTCCTCCTCTTCTTCCTCTTTCTTCTTCCTCTTAGAGGCTATTTCTGGTTCAGCCACCTCAGCAGGAGCTGCTTCTTCAACCACTTCCTCAACAGGCTCAGATATAACCACAACGGTTGTCTCTGGGTCTTCCAAAACCTTAACCCCTTCTGGAAGCTGGAGGTCCTCAACATGAATAGATTCACCCATTTCAAGATTAGTCACATCAACCTCTATTCTATCAGGTATATTTCTTGGCAAACACTCAACCTCAACGCTCCACAAATATTGCTCAAGTATGCCACCCATCTTAACTCCCTTACAAACTTCCTTCCCTACTATCACTATCGGAACTTCAACAGTAATAGCCTTACCTTTTTCAAGTTCGAGAAAATCCACATGAATAACTTCATCCGTAATAGGATCAACTTGAATATCCTTAACCAAAACATCGCATTCTTTACCATCATCAAGCTTCATAGTATACACAGTATGCTCAATATCTCTTTCTGATATGTTTCTTATAACTTCTCCTCTCTGAAGCTTAATAGGTAAAGCGCCAAGACTACCTCCGTAAAGGATAGCAGGAATATATCCCTCCCGCCTCAGCTTTTTTGATTCTCCCTTACCTATTTTCTCTCTAATTGAAGCTCTAAGTTCAGATATCTTCATTATTATTCTCCCTCCCGCTTAAAAAGCATACTTACCGAAAGATTATAATGTATTCTCCTAATGGCCTCAGCAAACAAAGAGGCTATAGACTTTATTTTTATTTTATCTATTCTCTTTTCAGGAGGCAAAGGAATAGTATCTGTTAAAAGAACCTCCTTTGTAGGAGAGTTACTCAATCTCTCTATGGCATTCCCCGAAAGAACACCATGTGTGGCACATGCATAAACCTCTTTTGCCCCCCTCTCAAGAATAGCTTTAGCAGCATTAACTATAGTCCCAGCAGTGTCTATTATATCATCAACTATAATAGCCACTTTCCCCTCAACATCACCCACTATATCCATAACCTCTGAAACATTAGGTATCTCCCTTGGCCTCCTTTTATCAACTATTGCTATAGCCGATCTTAAATGCTCCGCAAAATGCCTTGCCCTAACCACACCACCCACATCAGGTGAAACAACCACTATATCATCTCTATGACCAAGCTTATCTAAAAAATAATCAGCAAGAAGAGGTATAGCGGTAAGGTGATCTAAGGGGATATCAAAAAAACCCTGAATCTGACCGGCATGAAGATCACAAGTTAAAACTCTATCAGCACCAGCAGTAGTTATAAGATTGGCAACAAGCTTAGCAGTTATCGGCTCCCTTCCTTGGGTTTTTCTATCTTGACGAGCGTAACCATAATAAGGAATTACAGCAGTAATTCTTGCAGCAGAAGCCCTTTTTAAAGCATCAAGCATTATAAGCAATTCCATAAGATTTTTATCTCCTGGATAACAAGTGGGTTGAATTACAAACACATCAGCGCCTCTAACATTTTCCTCAATTCTGACATAAAGCTCTCCGTCACTAAAACGCGATATTTTAGCGCTTGAGAGCTTTATACCTAATGCTGAAGCTATAGACTCCGCAAGCGCAGGATTTGCCGTACCAGAAAAAATCTTTAAGCTACCTTCAGAGCGAAACCCATCAACCATCTTTCTTTTCCTCCCCTCTGCGCCTTCTCTTAGCCCAACCCTCTATATTAACCTGTTTAGCTCTAGCAACTGCAAGACTATCAGGAGGAACATCCTTAGTGATAACAGAGCCTGCACCTATTATAGCACCCTTACCCACCTTAACAGGTGCAACCAACATAGTATCGCTACCTATAAAAACATCATCCTCTATATAGGTTGGATTTTTCTTAAAACCATCGTAATTACAAGTTATAGTACCCGCTCCTACATTAACCCGTTCCCCTATACTGGCATCACCTATGTAAGAAAGATGAGGAACCTTGCTTTTCTTACCTATAAAGCTTTTCTTGACCTCCACAAATTTCCCAACATAAGCCTCCTCATCTAACACGGTCTCCGGCCTTAAGTAAGCAAATGGTCCCACTTCACAACCGTTTCCTATTCTACTCTCTTCTATAACTACATTTTCTCTTATCCTAACATCATTACCTATAAAACTATTTAATATTCTAACATTGGGACCTATAATACATCTTTCCCCTATAATGCTGTTTCCTTCTATAAAGACCATTGGATATATTATTGTATCCATACCTATCTTAGCATCAGGCGAAACGAAGGTATTTTCAGGATCAAGGAAGGTAACCCCACACTCAAGCATCAACCTATAATTTATCCTTCTCCTAAACTCTCTATCGGCCTGAGCTAAAGTCTTTCTATCATTTATTCCCATAACCTCAAAGCTATCTTCGATCTGAAAAGTTCCAACCTTCAAAGAAGACTCAATAGCAATCTTAATTAGATCAGGCAGATAATATTCACTTTGCGCATTATTATCACTCAACTTAAAGATATTTTCTCTTAAAAACCTCACATTAAAACAATATACTCCTCCATTAACCTCCGTTATCCTTTTCTCCTCAGAAGTAGCATCTTTTTCCTCAACTATCTTAATCAGATTTCCATTTCCATCTCTTACCACTCTTCCATATCCCGAAGGGTCATCTAAAACCACCGTTACAAGCGTTATAGAGTTTTTATTTTCGAAATGAGCATCTAAGAGTCCCTTAATAGTAGAGGAAGAAATAAAAGGAACATCCCCTGGAAGGACAACTAAATTTTCATACTTATCCCAAAAATCTTTAGCTACCTTAACAGCATCTCCGGTACCCCTTTGAATAGGTTGCTCTATGTAGTATATACCTTCCCCCACTTCCTTCTTAACAAGCTCACCATTAAAACCTACTACTATACCTATATCCGAAGCAAATGGCTTAATCGCATCCAAAATATATAAAATCATGGGCTTTCCACAAATCCTATGCAGAACCTTAGGAATAGAAGACTTCATTCTTTTACCTTTACCAGCCGCTAGTATCAAAAAAGCCATTTTACTCATGAGTTTAATTATAACACAATTTTAAGAGAAACGCTTCTCAAAATAAGAAAAAGGCTCAAAAGACTCCCATTAACCACTATTGATATTTTCCCTTAAAGCAGCTTCTTCCAATAAAAACGTATAAAGATAACCGGGATTAACCGAAATAGCCATGAATGTAGAAGATCTGTCTACCCCGTATATTTTTCTTTTTGAGTAATATCGGCTTGAAAATTGAGATCAAAGGTTATATAATATATGGCAGCAAGCCGGAGTGGTGGAATTGGAAGACACGCTGTCTTGAGGGGGCAGTGGGTTTTACACCCGTGCGGGTTCAAATCCCGCCTCCGGCACCATAAGCTTAAAATAAAAGCTCCCACCCTGAAGGGGTGGGAGCTTTTATTTTTATAAACTCACCTCTTCCCCAGGATTTAAAACTATAGGAGTAACACCCATAGCTTCAACTTTTTTAGCAAATTCCTTTGGATCTGCCTTAATCAGAGGCCAAGTATTATAATGCATTGGTATAACCTTCCGGGGCTTTATTATGCTAACAGCCCTTAAAGCATCATCCATATCCATCGTAAAATTGCCGCCTATGGGAAGCAGCGCTAAATCTATATTTTCATCCTTGAGTAACATCATATCAGCTATAAGACCTGTATCTCCAGCGTGATATATCTTTTTCCCTTCAACAAAAATCAAAAAGCCGCAGGGATTACCTCCGTATAAAACCTTATCTCCCTCAACTATACCAGAACCATGAGAAGCTGGGAATAGTTTAACCCTTCCAAAGGGAAAATAAGCGCTTCCTCCAACATGCATAGGATGAACCTTAACGCCTTTAGATGAACAAAAGTTGGCTAATTCAAAAACGGAAACTATTGTAGCTCCAGTTCTTTTAGCTATATCTATAGCGTCGCCAAGATGATCTCCATGCCCATGGGTCACAAATATATAGTTTATATCCTTAAAGTCTTCCGGCTTGGCCGAAGCCTGAGGATTATTAGTTAAAAATGGATCAATTAGCGCCTTAAGACCTTCTCCCTCTAAATAAAATGCAGCATGACCTAGAAACTTAACCTTTACCGTCATCCCTTAAAACACCTCCTGTTTTATAAAAGGTAGCAATATCTTAACATACTTTAGCCCTCTTAAAGCAACATCATCCCTGCCAGTCAGTTCTTTAAAAAAGCGCCAATCTTTGTCCCCTTCAAACTTAACCATGACTAAACTTCTTCTTAAAAGGAGCTCCTCCCAGTCAGGCTTTTCTAAAGCATATGGATCCCAATTAGGCAGGATAACACCACTAAACAGAGGAAAGGTACCAGGATCAGGATCAACTATCATCCACTGCGTTAGGTTCCATGCAACTTTAATCATTTCAGGACTTAAAGAGTGCCTATAAGGTATTATTTGAAAGCCTCCTATCTCTCCTAAAGAGGAAGTGGAAATACATATAACTCCTGGATGATTAGCTCTTATCCTACCTACCCCAGTATATTCGCTTCCTACAAATCTTCCAACACCCTCCACTGGCTTTATAACCTTACCAATAATTTTCTCCTCCCCAGAAAGGTAACAAGCTATAATATTACCTCCAACCTTATTTTCAAAAATGATTTCTACAATCTCGCTTTTCTCCTCAAAAACCCTTATCTCTAATAACTTAGGGATCCCCTCAGAAGGATGAAAAATAACATCGCTTCCAACAAATGGAGAATATCCCCCACCAAATATACTTTTCTGAGGTAAAATATCAGTCACAATCGAGCTTCTTGAGCGTGCTCCCGAAGAAAAGGCCTCTTTTGGAAGCACGCTCAAAATACCCTCTTTTTTCATAATATGTATTGCATTAACAGCAGAAGCCACAACACTATTAAGTTTACCCCATTGAGATGCAGTAAAAGGTTTTTCATTAAAGGCAATGGCGGGAGAAGCTATCCTCCCACACTCAATCCATTTCCCATTCTCTAAAACCTTTACTCTACCATCATACTCATTTTCAATAAATATACTAAATGAAAGAGCATAACTACTTGTAGATATTAAAAGTATAACAAAAACTAATATAGGAAAACCTAACTCCTTCCTCCTTATCAAAAATACACTTCCTCCTTACTTCAAGGGTTGAAAAGTTTCCACTATAGAGTTAAAAGTTCCTAAGAAACGCTGATAATCGTTAAGCATCGCCTCAAGATTTATAACATATGCCAAGTTTTTCGAGACATAATAATACTGCTCTACATAAAGAGGAATTTGCTGACCCGTCGGGGCCGTCACATTAGCAGTAAAAACCCTTTTTATAAACTGCTTTCCCCTTATATTCACAACATTCTCAGAATATTTCTTATAGCCAGGGAATTTTACTAAAAAGTTCGCCTCCACAGCAGCCGCATAAGCCTGGAGAGAGTATCCAGCAGGAATAGTTTCAACAACAACACTAAAATCAGCGATTACCTGATTTCTTTCAACGCACACGTAGTTTACATACGGCGTCCCAGCAGGAATATTGGGATTCGGTGTTGGGTTAAAAAACCAACTAGGAGGTATACCAATCGAGAAATACCCGTACGGATCAGTATAACTCATCCATCCAGAAGGTAAAGCTGGAGCTGGCGTAGGTGTCGGTTGTGGAACTGGCGTAGGCATTGGCTGTGGAGCTGGCGTAGGCGTTGGCTGTGGAACTGGCATTGGTGTCGGTTGTGGAGCTGGCGTAGGCGTTGGCTGTGGAACTGGCATTGGCGTTGGCTGTGGAGCTGGCATTGGCGTTGGCTGTGGAGCTGGCATTGGTGTCGGCTGTGGAGCTGGAACAGAAGCAAATTTAACGCTTCCTAATATCCTTTCAAAAACGGATTTATATTTAGGATAAATGGCTTCCTCTACCGCAGTCACAAATACAAAAGCCGAGCTTTGGCTTTTACCGTAATAAATGGTAAATATTCCCTTAATGCCCTTTTCTGTGACAAAGGAATAAACTTCTCTTATAGCCTCGACATTGTCTTTCAAAAAAAGGTTTCCCTTCTCCATAAGTTGAAGCTGAGATGTTACGTTCATCATCTCCTTAAATGTTTCAATAGCTGATTCTCTTTCTTCATTAATATTAACCCCCGGTTCAAGAGCGAATATTAAAATAACAGCTTTTTCCCCAGTTCCAGGACTAATAAAGACCAATCCATCTTCAATCTCTTCCTCAACACTCCAAGAAGGCGGTAAATCAACAATAATTCTACCACTAAGCAATGACTTACTAACAAAATCCTGAGACAGAGCTGAACCAAACAAAATAAAAATGATACACAAGCTAACAAAGATACCTAAACCTCTTTTCATTCAGCAACACCTCCCCCTCTATGAAAACAATTTTAACATAAAATTTATTTCAAAAAAATAAAAACTATCAATTTTCATTAAAGTAATTTTCCACTTTTATCCCATTCCTCCTTAAATAGCCCATATACCGCTATGGCTACCCACAGAATACCAAATTCCCGGCTCTTAAAAATAAAAATGGCTGGGGTGGCTGGACTCGAACCAGCACTGCCGGATCCAAAGTCCGGTGCCCTGCCACTTAGGCTACACCCCAACCTCTTAAGCAAGAGCTATTATAGCAAAAACCTTATACTTATTCAAGGGATTTATTCTTAATAGATCCTTCACCAACTATTAACATCATGAGAATTATTATGATAAAATAAGTTTAATAAATCTAACAAAAGGAGGGGGAACTCATGAGAAAAAAGGGATTAATAGCGGTCCTCTTAACTTTTATCCTTATCACAGCTAATTTAGCCTATGCAAAGATCAATATAAAGACATTGGCAGAAGAAATAATCCTGATGAGAAACACTCATAAGACCTTACCTCACATTTCGGCAAGATATCCAGATTTCAATCCAGATAAAGCTTACCTAGTACAAAAACTTGTCGTTAATAAGCTCATAGAAACGCATAAAGCAAAAGTGAGCGGATTCAAGGCAGCATTCACAGATCCAGTAAGCCAGAAAAACTTTGGCATGACCGAACCCGCTTATGGAGTTCTATTAAATTACATGGTGCTTGAGGAAAAGGGGACACCGCTTAACATTACTATAACTAAAAAAGCTATTAGACCGATGCTTGAAGTAGAAATTGGCTTCGTGATTAAAAAAGATATAACTAAACCAATTAAGGACTTAAAAGAACTTAAAAACTATATTAAGTCTGCCTTTATAGCTGTGGAAATACCTGATATAAGATTTGACCTCAATGGGTTAAAGGGAAGCGATCTTATAGCAGATGATGCGGGAACATTTTTAACAATAAAAGGAAAAGAATTTGATCCCTTTAAGCTTGACTTATCAAAGATCCAAGCAAAGCTCTACAAAGATGGAAAAATTATATCTATGGGTTCTGGCAAGAATGTGCTAGGAAATCCTCTCAATTCATTACTATGGGTGGTGAATAAAGCTATCTCCCTCGGAGAAAAAGTAAAGAAGGGGGACATCATTATAACTGGTACAATGACTAGAATGGTTCCCGCACAACCAGGAAAGTACGTAGCATTATGTGAAGGAATTGGAACCCTCAAATTCAACCTTAAATAGAAAATAGGGGGGGCAACCACCTCCCCTAAAATTCTATTTTCATTCCATCAGATGCAGCCTTCACATCCACTCTTACTTGCTTAGAAATCTCCTCTGCTAGCACCCAAGGTTTATCAAATAGCATGCCTCTACCGAAGTGTGTTAGAATAGCCATTTGGGGTTTGGCTTCATGAATAATCTTAAAAGCATCGTCTAAGGAAAGATGATCTATATCTTCTCTTTTCTTGCGAAGAGTTACACTCAAAACCATCAAGTCCGCTTTAAACCTAAGAGGTAAATTTTCAAAAAACTTCGTATCCATAATGATAGAAACTTCTTTTTCCCTATTAGAGGAAAATCTTAAACCGAATGTTTCAACACCATGATGAATAAGAGGTATGGCATCTAAAGCGAAACCATCAAATTCAAACTTCCCCTCTTTAAGAACTATAAGTCCTTTAAGATAGCTCCTTAAGTACTTTAAAACAACCCTATCTTCACCTTCCAAAGCATCAAAGGGAGCAAGAAGAACACCCCGAGGTGAAAAACCTCCTTCTGTCATTGCCTCTACCATAGTGTTTATATCAGCACAATGATCAAGGTGTCTATGGGAAAGGATTATATAATCCAAAATCGTGGGATCCAGTTTCGGACGACTTTCAAGACACCTCACAAGACAACCAGGTCCCGGGTCAATAAGTATATTCTTATCAGCATAATTAAGCCAAATACCACCAGATGCTCTAAGTTGCTTAAAAACCACGAATCTGGATCCCGCAGTTCCTAAAAACTTTATCCAACCCATTTTAATCAGCAAGATCTATACTTAGAGCCAAATCCAGATTTTCCTGAAACCATCTTATCGTTCTTTTTATACCTTCTTCTATAGGAATTTTGGGACTCCAATTAAGAATTTGACGTGCAAGAGTTATATCAGCCCAAGTCTTTGGAACATCAGCAGGGTGAGGAGGAAGAAAGCGCTTTTTGGCTTCCTTACCTAAACTCTCCTCTATAAGCTTTATGACGTAATTTAACCGTACAGGCCTATCACTACCAAGATTTATACGATGAAAGCCTTCGAGCTTTAGCGCCTTTATTGTACCTTCAGCTATATCATCTACATAAGTAAAATCCCTTTCCTGATTGCCATCTCCATAGATCACTATCTCTTTCCCCTCATATATTAGCCTTATGAATTTAAATATGCTCATATCAGGCCTACCTGCAGGACCATAAACAGTAAAGTAACGTAAAATAGTTATATCCAAATTATAAAGATAATGATAAGAAAAAGCCCAACATTCTGCCCCTCTTTTCGAAGCAGCATAGGGAGAAAGAGGGGTATCAGCTTTTGCAGATTCGGAAAAGGGAAGCTCATTTAAACCGTAGACACTTGAAGTGGAGGCAATTACTACCTTCCTAACGCCAAAAGCTCGTGAACCTTCAAGAATATTTAAGTTTCCAAGCTCATTTGTCTTAAGATAAACCCAGGGGTCTTTTAAGCTCCTTCTTACTCCAGCTCGAGCCGCAAGATTTATAACAGCGGAAAAATCTTTATTTTTAAACAAGGAAAGAACTTCTTCTTCATCGCTTATATCCAACCTCTTAAAGGAAAAACCTTTTCTATCAAGAAGTCTGTTAAGACGCCACTCTTTTAACCTAACATCATAACTATCGTTTAGATCATCTACTCCAAAAACCTCTTCTCCACTCTCTAGAAGGCGCTCTGCAACCTTGCTCCCTATGAAACCAGCACACCCTGTAACAAGAATCAAACCCTTCCTCCTCCAACGGTCAAGTCTATTAATCTATCCATTTCTCTTTTAAGCTCAGTAGGCAAGCCAGGTATCTCAACTTTCATGAAACCCCTAACTATTAGAGATTTTGCCTCCTCTTCACTTAAGCCCCTGGCTTCGAGATACATAAGTTCCTCTTCACTTAACTTGCCAACAGCAGCTTCATGAGAAAGCTCTACATCATCGCGAAAGGCTGTAAGCTCCGGAACCGCACTTATAATGCCACCATCCTCAAGAAGAACACCGTGGCATTCAACATGTCCTCGACAATTGACACCTATGCCTTCAAGGCTAGCACGAGATATAACTTTACCACCTGCGCTAACAGCCCTTGATATAGATTCTCCTTTAGAATTTTCTCCCTCAAGAATAATTCTAGAACCTATATCTACAAAAGCACCTCTTGGAGCATATATAACGGAGAAACTCCTCGCAATACCATTTTTCTTAACTATAATCCTTGGATAAGCTTTAACGATTTTAACCTCCCTTAAAGTGACATAATTAGATATATACACTCCTCTCTCTTCAACTAAAATTGCACTTTTAGGGAAAACCTCAACCTGAGGCGCCCAGGAGTGAAACATACTATAGCTTAAGGTAGCTCCTCTTTCGATAAAGATTTCAGTAACAGCATAATGAGTACCCGAGGAAACATGAGAGGAGGTTAAACAGCCAGTTATAATATGTACTTCGGAACCTTCTTCTGCAACTATTACATTATGCACTATTTGAGAGAAGGCTTCGCTTCTCAATATATAACAAGCCTGCAAAGGAAAAAAAACTTTGCTTCCTTTTCTCGCTCTTGCAAATAGTCCTTTTAATGGAACGCTATTAACTTTTTTTGTTACCTCATCTTCTTCAGGAGAAACAAGCTTCCAGAAGTATTTCTCTCTAACCTCAGGCAAACGCTCAATAGCCTCCCCGATAGGCATGACATCAAGGCCGGTTTCCCTAACCATCGCAAGAAGAATCTGATCATCACTTAACGCAAAGCTGGCTGCTTTGTTTTCTGCATGAGGATCAAAACCAAAGCTTTTTATCTTTTCATCTGTTAAAAGTTCCCTTTGCATATTTCACACTCCTTATATCCTTGTTCTCTAATCGTGGCAAGAATATCCCACGGATTCTTGTTACAAATTAATTTCCCATCCACAAGAACATGAGCTTTATCAACCTTAACGTAATCTAAGAGATAACCCGTATGAGAAACTATAAGAGCACTCTTACCACAGCTCTTTGTGTGCTTTTTAACACAAGATCCTCTCTCCAGAAGCCTATTTATAGCCTCACCTATAAGAGCTATACTCTCAAGGTCAACCCCAGATTCCGGCTCATCAAACATTACAAACTTGGGATTTTGAGCAAAAAGTTGAAGAAGCTCTGACCTTTTCCTTTCACCTCCTGAAAATCCCTTATTTATCTCTCTATTGGCATGCTCTTCAAGCCTTAAAAAGGAGTAAAGATCATCTGAAAAGCCATCACCACCAGAAAGAACTTTAATCAAATCCTTAAGCTTTACGCCTTTAACAGCAGGAGGAGTTTGAAAAGCCATACCTATACCTAACTTGGCTCTTTCCCAAACAGGAAGATCGTTTATAACTTTACCATAAAACCTTATCTCCCCTTTAATTATTTTACAATTAGTAGAACCCATTATAGTCATAAGAAGCGTTGTCTTACCGCTACCATTAGGCCCAAATAAAATATGCACTTCACCCTCTTCTATCACAAGATTAATACCTTTAAGTAGGGGTTTTCCTCCTACCTCAACCCAAAGATCCTTTATTTCAAGCAAGCTTATCAACCTCCCAAGGGAATATTATATCATAGTGGCAATAATCCCCCCCAATCCATATATCATTAAAAAGTTGAAAAGCACTCTAAAGTAGAAGCTATCAAAGAGAAATATGAAAAGAAAAAGTAAAGGTATCATCCCTAATATAACAAGGAATGGTTCGTCTAAATTAGAAATTTTAAAAATAGAAGCGATCTTATCTCCTAAGGCCGAAAAGAAGCCAGATAACCCCAAAATCGCAGGAACAAAGATAACGCCTAAAGCAAAAGGCTTATAATAGGGCGGGATCAGAAAAAAGGGAATAAGAGCAGAACATCCTAAAAGAACAGAAAGAGGAGCATTTCTCTTCAGTGAGAGCTTCACTCGAGAAACAAATCTAGGTGAAAAGACAGAAACAATTAGCGCTCCCAAACACAACAAAAAACTTATCTCTCGTAAAGAAATAAAGAAATGACGAGGGCTATGATGAGGGATGGGAAAAGGGAATGGGGGACAAATCCCCCCCTTGGGATGTGAAAATCCAAAAGCGGAGGAAATATATAAAACAAAAAAAATATAGAAGCAAGAAAAAGCAATAGAGAAATAAAGAGAAGCCTGTGACTTTTTCTTTGCCTTGACTTTAAATCCTCTTTCCAAGAAAAATTTACCTCCTCATTTTTTGATAGAGCTTTCCAGAGAATATATTCCTCCCACAAATCAGGGAAGCTCTCCTTTAAACGCTTTAAGACTATATCTCGTTCCTCCTGTGAAAGCTTATCCTCCTTAAGAAGCTTAAAAAACCTCTCTGCCTCCTCCCTATTCAGTCACTCATTACCTCCTTTAAAGTTTTAATAGCTCTACTAAAACGCTTTCTAACGCTCTCAACGCTCATTCCAAGCTCTTTAGCTATTTCCTCATGTGTCAAGCCTTCTTTAAACCTAAGGTATATTATAGCCCGAGTATCCTTGGGAAGTTTGGAGAGCGCCTCTCTGAGGGCACTCTCCATCTCCATATCTTCCTCAGAGCTCTCCGTAAGGCTAAGTTCCAATCCTTTATCAGAAAGCTCTTCTATACTCAAGGTTTTCCTCTCTTTTCTCTTCATGCTTAAAAATGTCGTTAACACTATTTTCCTCAACCAAGGTTTAAACGGGTATTCAGAACGATAGGTACCAAGAGAGTTATAAAGTTTCCATAAGCTTTCCTGAAACAATTCCTCTGCCTCATCACGAGAGGAAGCTAAGGATAACACAATGGACTTTAAAAATCCCTGATACCTATAGATCAAGTATTCAAAATATTCATCTTTCATAATAGCAAGTTCCACAACTTGGGCATCAGAAAGCCTATCTAATTCATCAATTTTGGAAAGAATGTTACTCAAAGAAAAAGTTAATTGCAACTTTATAAGCCTCCTCTCGCTGTGACTCTAACGTTCAGCCTACCATAAGGGGTATCTATCCATACATTTGCATGTCTCAACCCGCGAGGAAGGAGAGAACCGTTAACCACTAGACGAAAAGCCCGAGAACCATACGGAGCTATGTAAGCTTCATAAGGATGAACCCTAAGCCAAGGAGCTGTATCTAATACAACAACCCTAACAGAATTAGGAGTGTTATTTCTAACCATAATTCCTCTTTCTTTTACCTCACCATACAAAACAGTTCCAAAATCCACATATGTAGGAGTTACAGTCACAGCGTGATCTGGACGATACCAACCATAAGGACGTTTAGCGACTATTCTTATTTCCACAGGGCCCCAAGGAAAGTAAAGCACAAGGAATCCCTCAAGGATATCAGTCGGGAAATCCTCTATAAAGAAGATCAATGGGAAGTTATAACGACCGAAAGGAGGAATTATAACATAAGGCTGCTGTGGCCTTATCCAAGGTGCTCTAGGTTCCACTCTAACCGTAATAGGGTATGGAAATGGATTAAAAAGCACTATTTCCTTCCTCACCTCTCCAGGCCCAATTTCATCTAACTCTATATAAGTTTCGCTAACACCTCTATTGTAATCTGAGGGTAAAGGCGGCATATCGCCAAATGGAGGAACAACATTCGCACGCCAAGACACATAGTAAATTCCTATATCAGTATTGATAATAACTCTACCACTTTTCTCTCCAGGATGAGTCCCCGTTGCCCTAAAAACTACTCTTATAGAGGCCCTATCCCCAGGACCAAGATAAAGGTTAGTCCTCTCCACACTTAAAAAGGGAGAATATGGTTTTATATTCACCCTTAAGGGATGCGCTCTAAAATTAGCTATATATATCTGACTCGAACGACTCTCTCCCAAACGAACATCTCCAAAGTTCATCAAACTTGGCTGAACAACGATAGGAGATGAAGCTCCATAAGAATCATATACAGGCAAGACAACAATCGCCAAAGTTACTAAGCTCAAACAGGCAAAAATCCTCTTTCTCACCTTTACTCACCTCCTTTTCTCAAGCTATTATAATTATTATATAACATTTCCTAGTAAGGAGGATCGAACTAGTATGATAGTCCGAAAAGTGGAAGAGGTGAAACCCCTTGAAGTAAATGAAGAAGCTGAAGGTGTTAAAATCAAGGTTCTCATTGGCGAAGAGGAGGGGGCTCTTAATTTTATAATGAGATATTTTTCTATTAGTCCCAAAGGTAGCATTTCCTATCATGCTCATGACTGGGAACACGAAATATTCGTACTACATGGAAGAGGTGTAATACGTGGAGAAAACGCACTTTACGTAGTGGAACCTGGAAGCTTTGTATACATACCCCCAAAGGAAAAACATTCTTTCGAAAATCCATTTGAAGAACCCTTCGAATTCCTCTGCCTTATACCGAAAGGGTGAGGGAGTCCCCCTCACCCTCCTATCTTAAGGCTTCCTAAATTTCTGAAGCTCTTGAAACAACTTTCCTTTAATTTCCCATTCTTTTTTAAGTAGAACAGATGGATCTACACCGCTTTTCCACAGGTACAAAGGAGGATTATCCCTCAAATCCTTTACGACTTCTTCAAGGTCCTTATTTAAAATTAAGGATACAGCTACAGCTTTCAATAGCAAGCGTGGTAACATCGGATATTTCTCCAACACGCTCTGAAGCTTTTCAACCGGGATCCCGGAAACCTTTGAAAGAGCCTCTACCTTTTCCTTAAAATAAGGGGCATATTCTCCAAAAGCTCTGTGAGGCCCAATACCATAACCTCTGAACCATGCCTTTGGACCCCAAACGTGACAAGGAACACTATAGGGGCTTCCCATCTCCCAAGGAGCAGGATATCCCCCCATATAAGGAGAAGGGCCCCAATATCCCCTATCGAACCCCGGACCTACACCAGACCCTTCACAAGGAACCCTCCAAAAGTATGCTAAAGCTACCCCTCCAACGCTCAATACCACAAAGATTGCTAGTAAAAGTAACTTTATATTCTTCATTTAACGTCACCTCCCACTTGCATATACGCAAGTGGGAGGCTAAACGTGACAGCAACATCCTTAGCATTTAAAAATCCTAAAGATGAATAGGCTTATCTACAGCCCCCTCAAAGGCACCTAATATTGCCTCAGATAGCGTAGGATGAGGGTGAACAGTTAGTGATAGATCCTCCGCCTTTAATCTAAATCTAGTAGCGATGATACCCTCCATAATAAGCTCGGTAGCCATAGGTCCAACTACAGAGAAGCCTACAACGATTCCCTTTTCATCCACTATAACCTTAACAAACCCTTCTTTCTCCTCAATTGTTCGAGCTCTTCCATTAGCTGAAAAAGGATATTTAAAGACCCTATACTTTTTGTCACTTAAATCTCTTTCCCTCATCCCTACAGAAGCAACCTCAGGGTAAGAGAAGATAACAGATGGAATTGCACTGTAATCCATCTCCCTTCCAATATTAGCTATATTGTAAGCCGCAATGACCCCTTGCATCATAGCAACATGAGCAAGCATAAATCCACCAGTTATGTCCCCAACAGCATATACATTAGGAAGGTTCGTTTTCATACGAGAGTCTACTTTAACCCCACGCTCTGCCTCCAAACCAACCTCCTTAAGGTCATCGCTTACCCTAGGAGTTCTACCAATACTAACTAAAACTTTATCAGATTTCCCGTCCACTAAGCCTGAAGGTGTCTCTAACCTCCAGGAGAAAACTCCAGAATGATCTTTAGTTAAAGAAACAACTTTCGAGGACTCATATACTTTAACGGCCCTTTTTTGAAGAGATTTTTTAACTTCAAAGGCTATATCTCCGTCTTCCAAGGGAAGAATATGCTCAAGAATCTCAACAAGAGTAACCTCAACTCCGAGAAGAGAAAAAAGCGTTGCAAACTCTACTCCTATGGCCCCAGCTCCTACTATTAATATTGAAGAAGGTAAGCTTTCCATAGAAAAAACATCATCACTCGTCCAAATGCCTTCAACCTTGTCAAAAGGTGAAAAAAGACGAGGAACTGAACCATTTGCTAAAACTATGTTTCTTGCCTCAAAAACTTCTCCTGTCTCCTCTATTTCAATTTTCCAAGGTTCGAGAAAATAAGCAGTCCCCTTTTTAAGCTCTACACCATTTTTCTTAAAAAGATACTCTATTCCTTTCCTTGACATCATAACAACCTTATTCATATGATCCTTCAGAGCCCTCAAGTTCAATGAAGGATTTGCTTCAACACCAAGCTTACTTCCCTTTTCTTTAGCGCTCCAGTAAAGCTCAGCTCCTGAAAGCAATGCTTTAGTTGGAATACACCCTAAGTTGGTGCAGGTTCCCCCAAGCTCACCTTTCTCAACCACAAGAACCTTTCTCCCAAGCTGAGCCAACTTAACAGCACAAACGTACCCCCCAGGACCAGCCCCAATAACTATAGCATCATACACTCTACCTCACTCCTTACCAATCCTTCTCTTTATATGAGGGATCAATCCACCATCTTCAAGTATTCCACGAACGAAATCAGGAAACGGAGGAAAGTTAAATACTCTTCCATCAGGGGTAAAGATTTTACTTTCCTTAAAATCTACCTCTATTTCCTCCCCCTTCTCAACAGCATCGAAAATCTCAGGACATTGAATAACGGGTAACCCTTGATTTATAGCATTCCTATAAAATATTCTGGCAAAACTTTTAGCTATAACGGCTCCTACTCCTAAAACCTTAAGGCAGGTAGCTGCTTGTTCCCTTGAACTACCACATCCAAAGTTTTTACCGGCAACTATAATATCACCGCTTTTCACCTCTTTAGCAAAGGATGGATCGAGGTCCTCTAAAGCATGCTTCGCCATCTCCAGCGGGTCAGAAACAACGTAAGTGTACTTTCCAGGGAAAATAACATCAGTGTTTATGTCATCTCCATACTTCCAGACCCTTCCTTTAACTCTCAAAGTTTAAAGCACCTCCCTTGGATCGGTTATTACACCCTTTAAAGCAGAAGCCGCTACAGTGGCAGGGCTCGCAAGGTATATCTGAGATTCCGGATTTCCCATCCTTCCCTTAAAGTTCCTATTAGCCGTGCTTATACAAACTTCACCCGAAGCAAGTACACCCAAATGATTTCCCATGCATGGACCGCATCCAGGTGGAGCTATTATAGCTCCAGATTCTATCAAGATCTCTATTATTCTCTCCTTAATAGCCTCTTTATAAACTTTCCAAGAAGCCGGTATAACTATAAGCCTCACTCCCTTGGCTACTTTATTACCCTTCAATATCGACGCCGCTATTTTAAGGTCATCAAGCCTACCGTTAGTACACGTTCCGATTAAAGCCTGATCTATCTTTACTCCTTCGAGATCTTTAACAGGGGAAACATTATCGATATTATGGGGTTTAGCTATTAGGGGTTCGAGTTTAGACAGATTATACCTTAAAATCCTTTCATAAGAAGCATCTTCGTCTGGTTTTATAACCTCGAATTCACTCTTTGCTATATCTTCAATATAAGACAGGGTCTTTTCATCAGGTTCGATAAAACCATTTTTAGCGCCCATCTCTATAACCATATTGCACAGCGTCATCCTCTCAGAAATAGACATATTACGAATTGCGCTTCCACTAAATTCCACCGATTTATAATCAGCTCCATCGGCCCCAAGATCACCTATTATCCTTAATATGAGATCCTTTGCATAAACACCTTCGGGGAAAACCCCCTCCAGATCTATCTTTATGCTCTCTGGAACCCTAAACCATATTTCTCCCAGGGCCCAAACGCCAGCCATTTCACTTCTTCCTATACCTGTGGCAAAAGCACCAAAAGCTCCGTAAGTACACGTATGAGAATCGCTACCAACTATCACATGACCAGGTAAGGCAAATCCCTCTTCACAAAAAACCTGATGGCAAACGCCCCCATCTGAATTTACATCATAGAAATACTCGATACCTTGTTCCGCAACAAACCTTCTTATCTGCTTATGATTATCCGCATGTTTATCAGTAGGAGCGGGAACAGCATGATCTAAAACAATCACTATCTTCTTGGGGTTCCAAACTTTCTCAAGCCCTATAGATTTAAAAAGCTTTATTATAGCAGCAGCGTTATCGTGGGAAAGAGCTCTATCAGGTTCAACAGTAACAACGTCACCAGGTTTAACCTTTAATAAACCAGCCTTTTTAGCGAGGATCTTTTCAGCGAAAGTCATTCCCATCTTAAAATCACCTTTCTATTAGAGATTGAATATACTCTATAAGACCACCCTTTTCCATTATTTCTTTCTCGAGCCCCGAAATCGGATTAGCTTGAAACTCTTCCCCTGTAGAGAGGTTTCTTATCCTCCCAGTTTCAGGCTCCACCTCTATTTCATCTCCAGTTTTAACCTTCTTTGAAATTCCTGGACATTCAAGAACAAGAAAGCCATTGTTAATTGCATTTCTATAGTATATTCTCGATATACTTTCAGCTATAACCCCAGATATCCCAAGATACTTAAGACACAACACAGCATGCTCACGCGAACTTCCAGAACCAAAATTTCTACCAGCAACAACGATATCACCTGGCTTTACCCTTTTAGAGAAATCCTCCATACCAGGAACGTACTCCATAGCATGTTTGGCCATCTCACTAGGATCGGTCAAAGGTAAATACTTTCCATGATATATTAAATCAGTATCTATATTATCACCAAAAACCCAAGCTCTTCCCCTTAATACAGCCATACAAGTCCCTCCTTTAAAGCAAATCCCTAGGGTCAGTTATTTCACCAGTTATAGCAGAAGCTATAGCAGTCAAAGGGCTACAAAGATAAACATAAGAGCCTTTACCCAGCTTTCCTTGAAAGTTCCTATTAGATGTGCTTAACAAAACTTCCCCTTTAGCTAATATCCCATGATGACCTATTGTACAAAGGCTGCAACCAGGATTTGTCAGAACTCCGCCAGCTTCAACGAAGGCCTTTGCTATCCCCTCTTCAAGCAACCTTAGAGTCACTTCTTTAGTAGCAGGAGTAAATATAACCTTAACCTTTGGATTAAACTCCTTCCCTACCTTAAGCAGATAATCGTATGCCAATTTAAAATCCTCATACCGACCATTAGTACAGGAACCAATAAAAACCTCGTCTACTTTCACGCCTTTAAGTTCTCGCACTTTCTTAACATTTTCAGGAACATGAGGACAGGAAACAAGAGGCTCGAGATCACTAATATCGTACTCTCTTACTTCCAGGTAGTTGGCATCTGAATCCGGATCTATAACTTCTACCTTTGATCTGCTTCTTTCCTCAAGAAATGTTTTAATCTCTTCGTTCGGAACTATAAAGCCGATCTTGCCACCTGTCTCAGTAACCATACTTGCAAGGGTTATCCTATCCGCGAGAGAAAAACTATCTATGACCTCGCCGCTAAACTCAATCGAGAGATAATTAGCGCCATCTCCACCAAACTCGCTAACGAAAAACAAAGTCACATCCTTTGATGTTACTGGATACTCTAACCTTCCATTGAAGACAACTTTGACACTCTGGGGAATTCTAAACCAAAGCTTACCCAGTATAAAACCGGCGACTATATCAGTATTGCCAACCCCTGTAGAGAACGACTCAACAGCTCCTAAAAGATTCATATGACTATCGGTCCCTATCACCACACTACCTGGCGTGATTAAACCCTTCTCAAGAAGCACATGTTGACCAATCCCAGCATTAACGTCGAAGAAATACTTTATACCCTGACGCTCAGCAAAGTCTCTACAAATCTTTTGGTTGTTTGCAACCTTCTCGTCTTTTGCAGGAACTTGGTAATCGAAAGTTATAGCTATCCTTTCTGGATCGAATACTTTACCTTTGCCGCCGGTTACCTCCTCAAACTGAAGAATAGCGTTAGGTCCAGCAAAATCCCTTATTACAATAAGGTCAAGAGGTAACCAAACTCTCTCACCTGCCTTAACCTCCCTGCCTAGTTTGTTTGAAGCTATTTTCTCTATTATTGTCTTGCCCAGAGGAAATCACCTCTCCCTTAGCTTTGAATAGCTCAAAATTTAAAAGATCAATCTTATTAACTAATATGGCCTCTAAAGATCTCTTAATGTGATCCCCTTCATGAGAATGGAAAGCAATTATGTGAGAAATTTCGGGAGGGAGCCCGCTTAAATAAGCTAAAGCGGCTCCTATAAACGGATGCCTTAAGGTCTTACCTATTTTAGTCTGAACATACTCTCCACCCTTGAGCTCATACTCTATAAGCTTGCCCACATCATGAAGCAATGCTCCAGCTATAAGAAGATCCTCATTAATAGAAAGTTTATTTCCATAAAACTCCTTAGATATATCTAAAGCAGCCTTAACCATCTTCGTCACAGCTCTAACATGGTCTAAAAAGCTAACCTCAGAACCGTCTATAAGAAGGGTAAAAGGAATCTTACACATCTCTTCAGGCTCCCACCCACCCTTCTCTAAGGCCTGAATCCAAGTAGATATGACCTTTTCCCTTAAAGTCTCATCTTTTATCAAATCAATTTCAGGAACCAGTCTTAGCAGTCTCTCCCTCACTCTTTAGTGCACTCCTTTAACGCTTCATCGATGCTTTCAGGATCGTATCCAACTATAAACTTATCGCATATCTCGATAACTGGAACTCCCATCTGACCTGTCTTCATTATCATATACATAGCTGCTTCCCTATTTCTGCTCACATCGATATCCTCATATTCCACTCCTTTCTGAGATAGATACCTCTTAGCCATATGACAATAGGGACAAGTTGGTGTTGAGTAGACTTTAACCTTCATCTTTCTTACCTCCTTTCTTAAAAGCCTCTAATATCTCCACTGGGAACGGAAATACTATCATAGAGTTGCGCTCGCTTGCAACCTCTCTCATCGTTTGAAGGAATCTAAGCTGTAAAGCCTTGGGATACTGATCTAATATGCGAGCGGCTTCTGCAAGCTTCTCTGCAGCCTGATATTCTCCCTCTGCATTTATTATCTTTGCCCTTCTTTCCCTTTCAGCTTCAGCCTGACGAGCCATAGCTCTCTTCATACCTTCTGGGAGCTCAAGATCTTTTATCTCAACGATGCTAACCTTTATACCCCATGGGTCAGTCTGCTCATCTATTATAGTCTGAAGACGCTGATTGATGCGCTCCCTATGAGCTAGAAGCTCATCTAACTCTACCTGTCCAGCAACGCTTCTTAAGGTAGTCTGAGATATCTGAGAGGTAGCCATAATATAGTCTTCAACCTCGACAACAGCCTTTATCGGATCTATAACTCTGAAATAAACCACAGCGTTTATCTTTATAGGAACATTATCTCTAGTAATAACCTCTTGAACAGGAACATCTAAAGTAACTACCCTTAAGCTCACCTTAACCATTCTATCAACTATAGGAATAAGTATGATTAATCCCGGTCCTTTAGCTCCTATTAGCCTACCAAGCCTAAATACTACACCCCTTTCATATTCCCTCACAACCTTAATAGCTGATGAAAGTATTATAGCTATAACTATCAATATACCTATTAAAGAGCCTAAATCATAAAGCATCACTTCTCCCTCCTCTCCTCTATTTTCTTAACCTTAAGAGTCAACCCATTAACCTCAAGGACCTCCACTCTATCCCCCTCTTCTATATCTCCACTTAACGAGATAGCTCTCCAAAGCTCACCATGAACCAGAACCGTTCCCTCTGGAGAGAGCCTCGTCTTAGCGACTCCTTTTTCACCCACCATTCCCTCTCTTCCGGACACTGGTTTTCTCTTCTGAGCATAAAGAGCAAGGCTTAAAGCAAAAGCAAAGAATGCAACTGTTGCAGCAACTATTCCTACTATTAGACTTGTAGATATTTTAATATAAGGAGTTTCCTCCCCAGGCTTCACTAACATGAAAGAACCTAAAAGCAAAGACAAAGCTCCTCCCACCGTCAACACTCCATGAGAAGTTATAAAAAGCTCCAGTATTAAAAGAATAATCCCTAAGAATACCAAAGCAAGTCCAGCAATACTAAACGGAAGTATCTGAAAAGAGAAGAAGAACAAGATCAAGCAAAGAACTCCTATGACACCCGGAATTACCGCTCCAGGATGCGTTACCTCAAAAATAAGAGCATAAAAGCCTATAAAAAGAAGAAGATAAGCTATATTGGGATCCCCTATAAAATGAAGCACTTTGTAATACCATGGCATCTCAAGCTCCACAAGATTATAATTTTCCAAGTTAATCTTTGTTACTCCTTTTGTTGATGAGAGCTTAACGTTTCTACCGTTAATTTCCTTAAGAAGAGCCTCAATACTAGGAGATACGATATCTATAACTCCTTCTTTAAGTGCTTCATCCGCAGTTAAAGTAGCACTTGTTCTTATTGCCATTTCAGCCCATTTTTCGTTTCTTCCTCGCTCCTTAGCTACAGCTTTTATCAATGCAACAAGATCATTTACTATCTTACCCTCAATGACTTTCTCTTCTTTCTCTCCGCCGCTACCGCCACCTATTGTAACGGGATGAGCTGCCCCAACTGTAGTTCCAGGCGCCATAGCAGCTATATGAGCCGATAGAAGGATAAAGGTACCAGCTGATGCAGCTCTTGCTCCTCTTGGATAAACATAAACCACAACTGGGACAGGCGAATTTAGAAACTCCTGAACAATGGTTCGCATAGAACTAACCAAACCACCAGGCGTATCCATGACAACAAGAATCAAGGAATTGGATTCCCTGGCTTTCTCAAAAGCTAAGTTAACATATCTAACAGTAACAGGATTAATTACTCCGCTTATGTCCAGCTTGTAAACTGTAGTAGATGCAGCTTCAACCTCAAAGGATATAAAAAGCAAAAGGGGGATAAGCAAAGCAATAATCCCTAAAAACCTTTTCAAGTTCGCTCCCCCTCCTTTACTTTCTCAAAAATCTCGCTTAAAAACCTAACCTCAAAAAGCTCAATTCCTTTAAGACCTATGTCCTCCTTAAGCTTAGGGACATAAGCCTTTAGAAAACCCTGCCTACAAGCTTCCGTTATACGCCTTGCCATGAAAGATACGGGTCTTACCTCACCTAGAAGACCTATCTCCCCTATAAATACACTGGTCCCATTAAGGGGTATATCTTTATAAGAAGAAAATATAGCACAACACACTGGCACATCTAGCGCGGGATCATTGGTCCTTAATCCCCCAACGATGTTAAGATAAACATCATATTTCCCAAGGGGTAATCCTATTCTTTTCTCAAGAACAGCAATAAGAAGCTGAAATCTATTGAAATCAAAGCCTTGAACGACTCTCTTGGGATACGGGAAAAAGGTTGGTGCAACCAGTGCTTGAATTTCTATCACAATGGGCCTTTCCCCTTCGATTATAACACCAACAGCTCCACCAGGTACCCCACTTAAACCGCTTAAAAATATAGCTGAAACATCCTTAACCTCTCTTAAACCCTTGGATGTCATCTCAAATATTCCCATCTCAAGAGTAGAACCATATCTATTCTTAATCGATCTCAACATTCGATATTGAGTCCTTTTATCTCCCTCAAAGTATAACACAACATCTACAAGATGCTCTAACAATTTAGGACCAGCTATAGTGCCTTCCTTAGTCACATGTCCCACTATGAAAGCCGATATCCCCTTTTCCTTAGCAAAGCGAAAAACTTTTTGAGCACATTCCCTAACTTGAGGTATAGAACCAGGAATACCATCTACCTCTTGAGATTGGACCGTTTGAATGGAGTCTATAACTATCATCTCCGCAGGAAAAGAAGAAGCCATATTTAAGATTTTTTCTATATCGATTTCAGACACTAAATATAGATTTTCTGACTCTATACCAAGCCTTCGGGCTCTTAAAGCCACCTGCCTTATTGACTCTTCCGCTGAAACATAAAAAACAGGTTTACCACCGCTTGAAAGCTTACCCGCTATCTGAAGAAGAAGGGTTGACTTGCCTATACCTGGTTCGCCTCCTAAAAGGCATACAGACCCCTTAACTATACCTCCACCTAAAACCCTATCAAACTCCTCTATACCAACAGCTATCCTGTTTTCTCCCTCTTCTTCTAAAACTCTAGATAAGTTCAAAACGGTTCCCTCGGTTGAAGGTAAAGTTAAAGGGGGAGCCTTTTCAATAAAGCTCCCCCAAACTCCACACTGAGGGCAACTTCCCATCCACTTTATAGTTTCGTAACCACAACTTTGACAAACATATTTAAGTTTCGATTTAACCACCGCTTCTTTTACCCCCATTAGCCTCTTTATGATATGGAAGAGGTATATACTGTACTGAAGGCCTTCTCTGAGATGTCTGCGGATATAAATCCATTAAAGCAAAGATCTCCTCTGGCATATTAGTAGAGACCGGTAAGCCCATAGCCTTAAGCTCCTCATAGGTAAGGGGATAATCATGAGTCCATCTCCCCTCTGTCAATATGCGAGCTATCTCTTTAGCTTTTTCATCTTCCATATTATCTCTAAGAAGACAGTAAACGAAATTATAAACTTGCTCTATAGCCTTTTTAGCTATATCTGCAAGAATAAGGGTATGATCATCCACCTCATTTATATTCTTTTGCTCCAAAACCTTAAGTATAGAAGCTGCCGGATATTGGCCAAGCTGAGGATCTATAGGACCCATAACCGCATTTTCATCCATGACTATCTCATCAGCTGCCAAAGCTATTAAAGTTCCACCAGACATAGCATAATGTGGAACGAAAACCGTAACCTTTCCCTTATGTTTGTTAAGCGCACAAGCTATCTGCTCTGCCGCTAAGACAAGACCTCCAGGTGTATGAATGACTATATCTATAGGCATATCAGGAGGTGTCATCCTTATAGCTCTGAGAACCTGTTCCGAATCCTCTATATTTATAAATCTTGAAAAGGTTAAACCAAAGAAGGAAAGACTTTCCTGCCTATGAATAAGGGTTATTACCCTACTTCCGCGTTTTTTCTCAATGTCGTGAATTAGCTTCATTCTCATTCTTTCCAAATTCCACTGCGTTATCATAGGACTAAGGGCAAGGAATAGCAAAATAAACCAGAAGAGGTTATTCAAAATGTACCACCCATATGAAGGGCCCGTCACGCCAAAGCCCCCTCCTTTCTAGATAACTTAAGCTCCTTACCTTCACCATCAGTATCAACTATTATTCCGTCTCCCTCTTTAAACTCTCCCTTAAGTATTGCCTCAGATATCGGATCTTCTATATACCTTTGGATTGCTCTTCTTAAAGGTCTCGCTCCATATATGGGATCATATCCAACTTTCACCAAAAACTCTTTAGCCTTATCTGTAACTTCTATCTCCATCTTTTGCTCTCTCAATCTTTCGTTTACCTTACCTATCATAATATCCACTATCTTCTTAATCTCTTCCTGTTTAAGCATCTTAAAAACTATTATCTCATCAAGTCTGTTTATAAACTCCGGCCTAAAGGTTCTTTTAACAGTATCCATTATTTTCTCCTTCACTCTTTCAAAATCCTCTTCTTCTGTCTTCGTAAAACCAAGAGAAGACTGACTTCTTATATACTCAGCTCCTACATTAGAAGTCATTATAACCACGGTATTTCTAAAGTCCACAGTCCTTCCCTTTCCATCAGTTAATCTCCCATCCTCAAGAATCTGAAGCAATATGTTAAATACATCTGGGTGAGCCTTCTCTATCTCATCAAAAAGAATAACCGAATAAGGTCTCCTCCTTACAGCCTCTGTAAGCTGCCCACCCTCCTCATAACCTACATATCCCGGTGGAGCACCTATCAGCCTTGCAACTGAATGCTTCTCCATATACTCAGACATGTCAAACCTTATCATGGCATCTTCAGCACCAAAGAGAAATTCCGCTAAAGCTCTAGCAAGCTCGGTCTTTCCAACGCCTGTAGGTCCTAAGAAAAGGAAAGAACCTATAGGCCTCTTGGGATCCTTAAGACCTGCCCTTGCTCTTCTTATAGCACGACAAACTGCTCTGACCGCTTCCTCTTGATTTATAAGCCTTTTATGTATTAACTCTTCCATCTTTGTCAACCTGTCAGCCTCTTCCTCTTGAAGCTTCGTAACAGGTATACCTGTCCACCTCGAAACAACCTCAGCTATATCCTCAGCCGTAACTATAGGCTCTCCTTTACCTTTTTCCTCAACCCACTTTTTACGCTCTTCCTCAAGCTTGGCTTTAAGCTCCTTCTCCTTATCTCTAAGCTGAGCAGCTTTTTCAAACTCCTGCTTCTTAACAGATTCCTCCTTTTCTTTAATCACTTCTTCTAATTCCTGCTCAAGCTTTTTGACGCTTTCTGGTTCAAAAGTAGATCTTAATCTAACTTTAGCAGAAGCTTCGTCTATTAAGTCTATGGCTTTATCAGGCAAAAATCTATCTTTTATATAACGAGAGGAAAGCTTAGCAGCAGCATTTATAGCCTCGTCGCTTATCTTAACCCTATGATGAGCTTCATATCTATCTCTTAAACCCTGCAATATCCTTTTCGTTTCCTCTTCAGAGGGCTCAGAAACCATAACTGGCTGGAACCTTCTTTCCAAAGCGGCGTCCTTTTCTATGTGCTTTCTGTATTCATCCAATGTCGTAGCACCTACAACCTGAATATCTCCTCTTGCCAATGCAGGTTTGAGAATATTACCAGCATCTATAGCCCCTTCCGCAGCCCCAGCCCCAACGATAGTATGAAGCTCATCTATAAATAATATAACATCCTTTGCGTTCTCTAATTCTTTTAATATCCTTCTCATCCTTTCTTCAAACTCACCCCTATACTTAGTCCCAGCAACTATGTTAGCCATGTTTAACTGCACTATCCTTTTATTCTTCAAAACCTCAGGGACCTCTCCCGCTACTATCTTTTGAGCTAATCCCTCTACTATAGCCGTTTTTCCAACACCAGGATCACCTATAAGAACAGGATTATTCTTTGTTCTTCTACTTAATATCTCAATAACCCTCTCTATCTCTTTCTCCCTTCCAATAACTGGATCTAACTTCCCCTCAGCAGCAAGCTTGGTCAAATCTACTCCGAACTCATCAAGAGTGGGAGTTGATGTTCTTTCCTTTTTCTTAAACAAGGTTTTCTTAGGAGAAAAAGTTCCAGCTCTTTCCTCTCCCTCTCCACCTAGTACATCAAGAAGCTTCTCTCTCACAGTTTCAAGGTCAGCACCAAGATTTATAAGTATCTGAGCAGCTACTCCCTCCCCTTCCTTTATCAAACCAAGCAATATATGTTCGGTACCTACATAACCATGCCCCATAGATTGAGCCTCACTTAAAGCAAGCTCTAACGCTCTCTTAGCTCTTGGAGTAAGAGGTAGCTGCTCCGTTTTTACCTCCTCCCTACCCCTTCCAATAATCTTTTCTATCTCCTGGCGTACCTTATCTAAGCTTATACCCAAACTATCAAGAACTCTAGCTGCCACACTGTCCTTTTCCCTCGTCAAACCGAGGAGCAAGTGCTCTGTACCAATATAATCGTGGTTAAAACTTTTAGCTTCTTGAGCTGCACTGTTTATAACCCTTCTTGCCCTCTCAGTGAAATAGTTGTAAAACACTTTACTCACCTCCCTCTATGAAACTACTTCTTATCAAATCTGCCCTAAATTTATCTCTTTCCTCTGGACTAAGCTCCCTACCAACTAAAAGCTGAAGATGAGCGGGCCTAATTTTTACAATTAACTCATTAAACTTACCTTTATCAATGCGAGGTAATATCCCCAAATCAGTTCCCATTCTAATCTTTGAAAGCAAATCCATAGCCTCCTTTGACGAAATAAGCCTTGCGTGCCTCAGAATACCCCACGCCCGCCACAAGGAATCTTCAAACTCTATTCCTTTTACTTTAAGAAGATGCTTCCGTGTTAATTCCTCTTCCTCTATCACTCTCAAAGCCACTTTCTCAATCTTATCTACTATTTCTTCTTCAGAAGGACCTAAGGTCACCTGATTAGAAAGTTGAAAAAGGTTACCCAAAGCTTCCGTCCCCTCACCATAAAGACCCCTTACAGTTAACCCTATCTTAGAGAGCTCTTCTATCACCTTTCCCATCTTCTTAGTGAAAGCTAAAGCAGGTAAATGAAGCATAACTGAGGCTCTTAATCCTGTTCCGACATTTGTAGGACAAGAAGTCAAATAACCAAACTCTTCACTAAACGCATAGTCTATATATTTCTCAAGCACAGAATCAAACTGATCTATAATTCTCCATGCCTCGCCAAGCTGCAGGCCACCAAGAAAACACTGAATACGTAAATGGTCCTCCTCATTTATCATCACACTTAAAACGCCTTCTTTTTCTACCAATAGAGCCCCTGATCGCTTACTTCCATTTTTAGAGTGATCAGGACTTATTATATGTTTCTCAATCAAAGCTTCTCTCTCAATATCGCTTAACTCTCCAAGCATAAGGAGAGAAAACGGCTTGAAATAAGAATCTTTAGATAATATCCTCTTTATTTCATTTACTACCTCTTCTAAGTCAGATTTTTTAGCGATCGAAGGAAAGGGGTAATTTTTTAAATTTCTGGCAAGTCTTATTCTGCTTGATATAGCTATATTAGAATTAGGACCTATACCCTTAAGCCACTCCAACTTTATTTCATCTATTTTCATCTTAGACCTTCTTCCCTTCTATCTCCCTAATCTTATCCCTAATCTCTGCCGCCTTTTCATACTCTTCCCTCTTAATAGCCTCATTAAGCTCCTCCCTCAATTTTTCCAATTCCTTTAAACGCGCAAGTTCCTCGTTCGCCCTTAGCGGTATTTTACCCCCATGCCTCGTATTCCCATGGATCCTTCTTAAAAGAGGAACAAGCTTACTTTTAAATGTCCCATAACACTCCGAACAACCAAGTTTACCAATCTCTTGAAAACCCTCATAGCTTAGACCACACTTAGGACATTTTAAGGTGTGATGCCTTGATTCATCCCATAAAGGTAAAGATGAAGGTTTTAATAGAGTTCCAAGAAGATCAGGAAGAGAAAAGTCAAAGGATAACAGATCTCCACCCCCTAAGAGTTTCTCGGCACATTCTTTACAGAAGTGAAGCTCCTCCTTCTTACCACCTATAAACCTTGTTATATTAACGGTTGCCTCTTTCATCTTACAATTCTGACACACCATTATCTTCATCATCTCCCCCCAAAACAGAACAAAGGAGCTTTTTAAGTAAGAAAGCCCTCGCAATGTTATATTTATATTCTGGAAAGTCACCAAGCTCATCAAGTATCTCATCTAAAGCTGATAAAGCTGATTCTATAAGAAGACGCTCCCTCAAAGATACATGCTTGTCATTCGCAAGCCGGGATATAAGCCCCCTTGCCCTAGACCTATCTATGGCTTCCCCTATCTCGCTATCCAATCTCTCTAAAAGGCTTTCTCTCAAAGGTACATTAACCTTTATTATTCTTATATAACCACCACCACCACGTTGACTCTCCACTATATATCCCCTATCAGGAGTAAAACGTGTTCTTATAACATAATTTATTTGAGAAGGAACACAACCAAATCTCCGAGCCAACTCTCTTCTCTGAAGACGTATAACCTCACTAGAGGCTTCCGTTAAAAGCTTCTTAATATAAGCTTCTATGTGACTTGCAAGACTCATATCTCACCACCTCTTTGACTTTTCCTGACCTTCATTATAAACCTTATTTAACCTTATGTCAAGCATTTACTAAATCTTCAGGAGCTAAATTTTCAAAGCGCGTATATTCTTTAAAGAACCTTAATTTAACTGTTCCAACAGGACCATTTCTATGCTTACCAACTATTATCTCTGCAATACCTGGCTCTGCATCCGGCTTATAAACTTCCTCTCTGTATATAAAAGCAACAAGATCCGCATCCTGCTCTATAGCTCCAGAGTCTCTAAGATCAGAAAGCTGTGGCCTCCTATCTTGCCTTTGTTCAACGGCTCTTGAAAGCTGTGATAACGCAACGACAGGAACATTAAGTTCACGAGCAAGAGCTTTTAAAGCACGAGAAACCTCCGAAACCTCCTGTTGCTTACTTTCTACTTTCTTCTTTAACTGAACAAGCTGAAGGTAATCTACGATTATCAAACCAAGATTTACCTCAGCTTTCAGTCTCCTCGACCTTGCTCTAATTTCAGCAACACTTATATTAGGGGTATCATCTACATATATAGGGGCCTCGCTTAGACGAGCAGCAACCTCAGCAAGTTTCCTCCACTCCTTATCGCTTAAAAAACCTGTCCTTATCCTTTGAGCATCTATCCTAGCCTCAGAGCTTAACATCCTCTGAGCTAACTGCTCTTTAGACATTTCGAGACTAAAAATAGCAACTGGAATTCTCTCCTTACAAGCGGCAAAAAGAGCAATATTTACAGCAAATGCAGTTTTCCCCATCGAGGGACGAGCAGCTATTATATTTAGTGAGGATAATTGAAAGCCAGAGGTAAGCTTATCAAACTCTCTAAACCCAGTGGGGACCCCCGTAACCTCTCTACCTTCGCTATATCTCCTTTCTATTTCATCTATAAGAGGAGAAACTATACCACCTATATGCTTAAAGCCCGTCTCCTCGCCCCTTCTCATTATTTCAAATATCAACTGCTCAGCCTCATCAACAAGTTCTTCAGTAGGTCTATCTTCCTCATAACCGAGACGGGCTATCTCCGTTCCTGCTCTTATTAGCCCTCTAAGTATAGCTTTCTCCCTAACTATATGAGCGTAATAATCAGCATTAACGGATGTAGGAACACTATGAATAAGCTCTGTTAAGTAATCTACGCCACCTATATCTTCGAGCTTACCTTTTTTACGTAAAGCTTCAGAAACAGTTATAAGATCTACAGCCTTGCCTTTATCAAAAAGCTCAAGTATTACATCGTATATTACTCTATGAACTGGCTCATAAAAATCCTCAGGTTTCAATATTTCTATAACCCTGGCTAAGGCATCGCCATCCAACAATATAGAACCTAAAACTGACTGCTCTGCCTCTATATTCTGAGGAGGAATCCTCTCCTCTATCATGCTTCCGGTTCTACCTTAACCTTTACGTCCGCTTCTACCCCCATACCGAGTTTAAGCTTTACCAAATGTTCACCAATCTCCTTTATTGGTGAACTAAGCTCTAAAACTTTCTTATCAATTTCGATTCCAAAGGATTTCCTAATAGCTTCAGCTATCTCTCCAGATGTAATAGAACCAAAAAGCTTTCCTTTTGCCCCAGCCTTAGCTTTTAAAACTACCTCCTTACCATTTATAACCTCTCTAATTTCTAATAGAGCTTTCTTCTTCCTTTCCTCCTTTTCCTTCTTCTTTAAGACTTCTTCTCTTAGCCTGCTTATTTCTCCTTCCGTAGCTACCACCGCTAACCCTTTGGGTATCAGAAAATTTCGCGCATATCCATCCTTAACATTAACCACATCCCCTTTTTTACCAAGCTTAGGGATATCTTCAAATAATACAACTTTCATAAGCCTCCCCTCCTTCTCCTAAAATCTAGGATCAAATCAAACATACCGAGAAACAAAGAAACCTTAGACAGAAAGGGCTGAGTAAAGATAAAAAGTATGATAATAACTCTTATAAACCTTTTAAGGTTAAATCTTTTCATAAAATAGTCTATTAACGATGCCCCTTGAATCATAAATAGAGCTCCAAAAACAATCTGAAGGTTTGCCCCTGCATTAATTAGATAAGAGTTAGAGGTTTGCTCGCCTATTATTGAAAACAAAACTCCAGTAACCATTCCCCAAAATATAGAGCGTGGAAATCTCCACCCACTAAAGGAAGGAAGGGTCGGGAATTCTTCTTTCAATTTTCTTAAGACCCAACCCGATACCGTAAAGGTTATAAAAGCATCTAAAGCAGAAGCAAGTATTATTATGGCCGGGAAAATTATACGTAAGTAGTTTAAAAAGGCGTTTAAATTCGAACCGCTAAGATAAGAATCTTTGGGAATTAAACCAAGCCTCTCATAAAACTCCGAAGAGCTCTTGAAAGCATCTTGAATCATCTTAAAATTGAGCTCTAAGGGATTAATCCCAATGGCTAAAGCAGAAATAGCAAAAAATACTACCTTTGCTCCTAATGAAACAAGAGTACCATAAAAAATTACCTCGCTTGGTTTAAGTTTCTTACCAACTAAAAACCCCACCGCTATAGCAACTACAGCCGAGTTAAAAACAAAAACAAAAGCTTGAAAGGGTCCTCCAACCAGAAGAATCAAAAAAGAAGCAATTAGAGCGCTCCCTACACCCCGCTTCAAACCGTATCTCATACTCAAAATCACGAGAGGAACAGGTGAAAACAGAGCTAGGGCAATGCCGATTACCGGAATATATAAGCTACCAAGAAAAAAGATAAAGGTAAGAGTAATAAGGAGCGCTCTTTCAACTATAGCTCTAGTACGCATTACCCAACAGGCAAGCAGTTATTCTACAACGAAAGGAAGCAAAGCCATTATACGTGCTCTCTTTATAGCTCTTGTAAGCTGACGTTGATGCTTAGCACAGTTCCCCGTTATCCTACGGGGAAGAATCTTACCTCTATCAGATAAGTATCTTCTAAGCCTATCTACTTCCTTATAATCTATCTCCTTAACACCATCAACACAAAATGCACATATCTTTTTCTTTGTACGAGCCTGCTTTACCATTAATAAAATCCTCCTTTCGAATCAAAGCTAAAATGGAATTTCCTCTTCGTCTTCAAGAGGGGGGAAGTCCTCCTCATCTCTTAAGGAGGAGATTTCCTCTCCAGCTTTCGGACCCCCTATAAATTGAACTCTCAAAGCTACAACCTCAAAATTTCGCCTTTTTCTCCCCTCTTGGGTTTCATAGCTTCTAACCCTTAAACGTCCCTCAACCAGAACAACTCTACCCTTTGTAAGATATTGAGAGCAGTTTTCAGCTTGTCTCCCCCAAACAACCACAGGTATAAAATCAACTTCATCTACCAAAGCTCCTTCCTTATTAGTATAGCTCCTATTAACTGCAACGGTAAACTTTGCAACGGCTTGACCTGAAGGGGTATAACTTAATTCGGGATCTCTCGCTAGGTTACCCAAAAGGATAACCTTATTATAACCTCTTGCCATTAAAATTAATCCTCCCTCTTAACTATCATAAACCTCATTACCTTCTGATCTATTTTCATCACCCTATCAATTTCCTTAAGGCTCTCCGGCCCTACCTGAAAATAAAATACCGCATAAATTCCCTCCCTTTTCTTATTAACAGGGTATGCCAATCTCCTTCTCCCCCAAAGATCAACTTTCTCTACGTTCCCTTCCCCCTTTCTAATTAAATCTTCCACCTTAGAAATCTCCTCTTTCAAAGCCTCCTCTTCTAAAGCAGGATCAAATACAACCATCATCTCATATTTTCTCACGGCCTAAAAGCACCTCCCTTTGGACATAAATAATTAATGGCCCCTCTTTAAAACAAGAGGAGCAGGGATTTTAAAAATCACATCTATCCATCATGGGTAATTATACCACAACATGAGTCTATAGGAAGCTCTCCTTCACCCAATTTTCAAATCTATCGACGAAGCGCGCAAGGTCATACTCCTCTAAAACGAAATTATAGCTTTCCTCAGAAAGCCTCAAAGCAAGCTCATCATCAACAGCAAGCTTAAAGCAGAGATGCAAAAGCTCCTCAAAACTACTTCCAACTAAGAAGTGCTTTCCTTGTTCTCCTTTTAATCCCTTTGCTACGATAGAAGTAGTAACTACGGGAATCCCCCAAGACCAAGCGCTAACTATTTTCGTTAAACTCCCCATAGATTTTCTAAAAGGAGCTATAAAGACCCTAGATCTCTTTATATAGGGTGAGAGGTCATCAACCCAACCCAAAACATGGACCCCCTCAAAACTTAGAGCTTTGGATTTAAACCACTCGAGAGGTTCTCTACCTATTACCCAAAAGTTAGCTTCCTTGAATATCTTTCTATACTCAAGCCATACTTCTTTAATAAAACCAAGGATCTCTTCACATATCCACCTAACGTTTAAACTCGATGTAATCATTATATCCCTATTTTTCAACAACTCATTCCTTAGCAAAATTCTACTCTCAGGGAATCGAGCAGGCCTCCACAAAGTAGGCTTTTCAAATAAACTCAGGTACTTCCCCTCCAATGGAGAAAGATATATCATACCATCGCACTCTTTAAAAGCTTCGTCTTCCTCTTCCTTCAACCTAACAAAATTAACGAAAGCATCAAACTTTTCCGAGAAACTATCATAATAGTTAAGGAGATTACCATAAGCTCGCCATTCCAAATTATGAAGATCTATTATAATTTTAGAGTCAGAGAAAACTTTTCTAAGATAAGGGATGAGAAATCCCATATAAGAGTGACTTAATATTATTATTTTAGGATAAAATCCGCTTGAGGAAGCAGATTCCAAGGCTTGATATATTTCAGGTATATCATTTCTTAACCTAAAAAAGCTCCTATCGCTCAACAAAAGAGCTCTTAAGTAAGACTTCTTATCTTTAAACCTTCTAGGTTCAACTGTTAGAACTTTATAAGCCCAAGATAATTCCTTTAGGCTTTCCTTTAAAAAACCAGAAGGAGAGTTATACTGAATAAGAAAAAAATTCCATCCACGACTATAAAGCTCCTTCAACCAAGGGTAAACTGAAAACTGTCCTCCTGCTCTCAATGGATAAAAAACGTATGGTAATATCCACAAAGCTTTCATTTTGTTTTCCTCCTCAGAATAGGAAACACTAAAACACTAAGTAAAATAAAAGAAGCTATAATACTTGACGAAACAGAAGTTCTAGAAACTTCACAACCCCCTTTAAGCTCCGCAAACTCAACATTAAGCTTAAATAATGTTTCTATCTTGCCATTAGCTTCTCCATCAAGATCGTATTCTCCCCCATCGGTTAAAGCTAATACCCGATTGAAATTCTTAAATTTTTTGAATCCCTTTTCATTCCATAGGTATAATTGCATACCTATTACAGGGAAAGGAAACTCTATGTCCAAATCAACCACGCCACCTGGGTTCACATCAACTACATTAAAGAAAAACTCATAAGGATTACTCCCCTTCAAGGCGAAATTTTTAATCCTGCCATTATTAACCTTACACAGGATCTCGCTTCCCTGAACATAAACAAGTTTGGGATCAAAAGCATATGACCCCTCAAAAGCGTCTTCCACTCCATCACCATCACTATCTAATCCATTAAGTCCTTTTATCTCAAAGCTAAGGTTCCCTTGTGTAAAAGCACCCTTGTTATCCCCTACCTTAACGCTAATCCGAATGGTTCTATCCTCAGGCAAAGCATAAGCTATAAGGTAAGCCTCCGAAGATCGAGTAAGGAAAAAACCAATATCTTTATCTTGAAGCTCCCAATCATAATAAACTTCATCCCCATCAGGATCCTCAACAAGACAAGAAAACCTAAAGATGGTTCCCTTACTCCCAGATGTAGGAAAACAACTAAGAGACCTTATTATAGGTGGATTATTATAAGGAAGAGTCTTTACTGATATCAAAGTCCCCTTGCTTTCGTTACCTACTTTATCAACAGTAGTAACCTTAAAAGAATAAAGAGTACCCGGCCTAAGATTAGAAATAATAAAAGAGCTTGAACTTAAAGGAAATACTTCCACCTTTCCAATTAAAAGAGATCCTGAATAGATTTTGCAAGCTGAAAGATCTTCATCATTAGGATTATTCCAAAACAAAGTAACAGAAGAAGTAGAAGGCAAGGCTAAAAGATTATAAACTTCCTTAGGAGGGATAATATCTGGTCCTGGCTCAGGTTCTGGTCCTGGCTCTGGTCCTGGCCCAGGCTCTGGTCCTGGCCCAGGCTCTGGCTCTGGTCCTGGCTCTGGCTCAGGTTCTGGCTCTGGTCCTGGCCCTGGTCCTGGTCCTGGCTCTGGCTCAGGTTCTGGTTCTGGTCCTGGTCCTGGCTCTGGCTCAGGTTCTGGTTCTGGCTCAGGTTCTGGTTCAAAGGGGGGAGTATCCGATTCCATAAGAGTTCTAACGCTAATTACTTTCCCAACGCTTTCATTTCCAAAAAGATCAAGAGTAGCTACTTTAAAATAATATTCAGTATCAGCTAAAAGCCCCTGAATCTCACATTCGCTCTCTTTAGTTTCAAATAGTTTCTCCCAACCTCCTTGGTCAGTAGCAATATAAACCCTTATAGAGTTGAAATCCAAATCATCAGGATTTCTCCAAAGCAAAGATACAGAAAAAGCAGATGGTATAGCTTGGAAATCTGAAACTTCTGATGGCGGAGTAATATCATATTGGGCCTCGAAAGCCCCTATGTCAGGGAGTGCCCTGCCATCGTTATTCCCATCAGCAGGTCTTAATGCCTTATAAATATCGTCTCGGGGATAGCTCTCAGGATTACCAGCATCTATACATGGGCTACCTGGAGAAAGAGAGTAGTTCTCTCCAAACATCGGATTTACATTAATACAGTTTTCCCCTAAATATTTAGATACAAGGCTATATCTGCATAATATAGAGGAACCTGTGGAAAGATATATATCTTTATTAACCAAATTCCCTTCATTACCCCAAACAATGGAATTCTCCACCCTTATCATGGAATTACCCGTTAAATAAAGCCCCCCACCATCCTTTTTATTAAAAGTGCCAATTTTAGCAACATTATTAGTAACTGTAGAGCTTCCCAAAAAGACCTGAGAACCATTAACGATGTAAAGTCCACCTCCCCCATCCTCAGCAATGTTTTCAACTATGAGACAATTTTCAAAGATGACATTAGAACCATCAATTAATACTGCTCCTCCTAAATCTAAACTCTTATTGCCCTTAAAAACACTTCTTTTAAAATCAGCACTTAACAAACCGTAATTAACAAGGGCTATACCGCCTCCATGAGTACTCGCTGTTGAACTTTCCACCATAAGATCAAAAGCCTTGAGGCTGAGACTTCCTTGAGGAAAAACCTCAAAAAACATCGCTCCCCCTTTACCCCCGCTAAAACCATTTATAAGTTTTAATCCTCTTAATGTTAAGTTTAACGCTCCTCCTCTCACTTCTATCTTCAAGCATCTATCCCTTTTTCTCCCATCTAATTTAAAGATCCCGTTTTTAGATTCTATAGTTATATTTTTTATACCTCCATTAAAACTTATAGAGATATTCTCATCTAAATCGCCAATCAAGTATATGACGTCCTCCCCATCGCTTAAAAAAGCCTCTTCCAAAGCAGACCTTAGGGTAGGATAACCTGGTGTTGGAACCTCAAATACCTTACCTAAGACCACAGATTGAAAAACAAAGGGAAAAAATAAAATGAAACATAAAAACTTAACGCCTTTTAACAACAAGGAAATCAACACTCCTTCCTCCCTTACTTACCGTGTACTTACGAAGTTCAATAGCAGATATTTGAGTAGAAACTATTTCCCTTGACCATTTAAAGCCTTCCTTTTCCCCTCTCACCTCCCAGTCAGGAAGAAGATCGAGGATATCCCTTGTAGCTAAATCCTCAGCTATAAGAGTTAAAAGTATCAAATCCCTCGCTTCTCTAACTAACGATACGCTCTGAGTAATTAAGCTCAAAGTCCCAACACCAACTAGAGCAAGAATTAAAGTAGCTATTAATACTTCTATTAGAGTAAAAGAAGACCTCATAGAAATTACTCACTTTCAAAAGCGTGTTTCTCAAAACTCCTAAATATTCTAACTAACGCTTTTATAACTACCAAAATTTCAAGAAAGTCCCTAACTACCACCTTATCTCCCAAGCCATATCTTTCAACCTGTTCTATCATCTCAGACTCATATATAGTTGAACCGATAACTATGATATCAGGATTTAATCTCTTTAACTCTTCAGGCGACATAACTTTTATACCATCAATTTCCATACCCCACTTATTCTGATCATTATCAACAAAAAACGTTGGCCTCTTATTTAAAAATTTAAGTATCTCCATCACTTGTCTACCACCACTAGATGCACCAAATATAATCACATTATTAGATTTAAAAAAGCGATCAATCTTTCTTTCTAAATCTAATACCGCCTCTTTAAATCCCATTCCTTTTCACCCCCAATTCCTCTAGCCTTTTAGCTGCCAAAACGTGATCTGACTCAAAACTAAGACAAAGAGAATAAAAATCAACTGCTTCCCTTAAACGTCCTCTTTTGAGATATATTTCAGCCAGATGGAAATAAATCCCAGATTTATTATAAAAATCTCTGTCAAGGGCCTCCTTAAATAACTCCTCGGCTTTATCAAGATCTCCAAGCTTTTCATAAAGCGAAGCTATATTATAAGTATATAAAGGATCTTTAACGGCAAGCCTTCCAAAAAGCTTAATGAAAAGAAATAGCGCTTCTTGAGCATATCTCTTCTTTTCACTAACAGCGAGCGAAGCAATCAGGTTATAAAACAACGCTCGAATTCCTAAGAAATTAGTCTCAAGTAAGGACTCATCTTCAGGGGTGAGCGATTCTATTTCCTCTGAAAGTTTAGAAAAAATTCTTTCAACAGACCTATCAATATAAACGCCAATATTAAAGATCTTCAAGAGAAACACTATCTTGTAAAGCTTTGGTAAAACTATATCAAGGTAATTTAACGAATCTGAAAATAAACTGTCTAACAGATCCGTAAGCTTCACAGACTTAATCTCTAGCAAATCATCTAAACAGCGTGTAGAGAGATAAGGCTTCAACGGCTTAACAGAGTTAAGAGTATTAATACAAAGAGAGGTCTTACCTATCTTTTCAAATAAGGCGGCCTTTTTAACCAAAGCATATCCCTTATTCAGGGGCGATATTAGAGGATTAGACTCCGCTAATTCTATCATCTCAATAGCTTTTATATACTCACCTTTCCTTGAAAGCAAATCCGCTTTTAAAAAAAGAGCTCTCCAGTATCCACAATCTATAGTTAATGCCTTATCAAGGTATTCCTCTGCTTCCTCAAATTTGCTCTTACGATAAAGCATTCCTGCCTTAAAGTATAGAAAGTAAGCCTCAGCTCTACTCAACAAATATTCAGGCAAGGAAAGCTCCCCTTCATTAACTTTTCCATATACGATGTTGAGTAATCTTTCCTTGAAAGAAAATGAAGAACACTCCTTTTTAACATTAAATCTGATCTTTAATGCTTTATCTCTAAGACTATCATAATTACGCATAGCATCGTAAATGGTTTCTATAATGGCATCTCTATCAATCCTTGTCTCCAAAGAAACCCAGCTACCATTATTCCTTTCAAGATAGTAAGAAAGAAAGCTTCCCTTAGTCGTTATAACTGGTATACCATAAATCATACACTCCTTTAGAATACCGGAACCAGCTAAGGAGTATTGATAAGGATCATAGGGGAAAAAACCAATCCTTGAAGAGAGTAGTTCCCTTATAAACTCCTCCTGAGATTTATCAGGCTCTTTCTTTAGATATATCTTACCATCGTATTTCGCAAACTCTAAAATCATCCACTCATTCACATCAAATCCGAATAAACTTGCCCTTATCCTCAAACCGCTTTTCACAAGATCTGGAAGCACCATTAGAAAGACCGAAGCCCCTTTTCTCTCTTCAAAGCTGCCAGGGAAGAGAAGATCATAATCAAGACAAGAATCACAAAGATCTGAATAATCTGGAACGGGGTAGGTCAAAACCGGATAAATACCTTCTGAAAATACGTACTTTTTAGCCATATAAGATGCAACCTCATGCTCCCAAATGAAAATATACCCTTTTGAAGCTAAGAGCCTTAACTTCTCATTAAGAGCTAAAATATCAACAGAAGCATTATAAAGGAAAATCCTCTTTGAACAGGGTTTCACCTTTATCAATGTCTCAATGTGATCAGGTATTGTATCAAAGATAATAATAGCATCAATATCTTTTCTTCTTGTCAACTCTTCCATAATCCTTTCAAAATCGCTGAAGTAAATTATATTCCTATTCCTTTGAACTTCAGAAGGTACCATTATCGGCTGCTTAGAGTTTATATAAAAACTAAAATCACTTTCATTAAAAACCTTGAGTGACTCTTCAACCAAGCCCCTTGTATGACCAAAGGAGTAATAAAGCAAAAAAACAAAGGCAATACTCATACATCATTTCCTCCTGGTAAAGATATTTCTCTTAAATAACCTAAAGAGTAAAATATCAATAACTTACCATCCCTTAGTAAAAGCGGTATTCCAGAAAAAACATGGTTAATGAAGATAGTTTCCACACGCTCTATTCCACTACCACCTAATACAAAAGATTTCATGCCACCTAAACATATAACGTTACCTATATACAAACCATCTCTATAAATACAATCCCTTAAAGTCAACAGTCTAGGATCGAATAAAACCCTTAAGTTACCAGATACATAAGAACGTACAGAACCAGGGAAAAATAAGAGAAAAGTATCGTCTGGCATCAAATAAGTAAAGTCAGAATCCGACCAAAAGATGTCCTTATTTAGAGACAAATTCCTTAAATAAACCCTGCCGCCAAAATAGTAAGAGCATAACAGGTTCCCATTTTTATCTTCAAAGAGCTTACCGACCCTTGAACCTTCAGGTAAAAACAAGTTACCCTTCAGCTCACCAGAGTCAGGATTAATAATCCATATAGAGTTCTTAAAGCCTCCAGAAACATAAAGACTCCCATCCTTTAGCAAAAGAAAAGTTGCTCCAGGAAATTCATGTCTCTTCCAAAGAAGTCTCCCATCCAGAGAAAACTTACATAGGCTACACTCACCCCAATCTGAAATAAAAATACTCCCTTCGCTTTCAAGAGCATAGCTTGCATAAAAAAGAGGGGTTAACCTAATGATACTCTCACTTGAAAACAAAATCCTTCTGATAATTCCGGCATTCTCTTCAACAAGGGCTAAATAAAAATTATTGAACCCCAGAAGATTTGGTATAATTTCTACTAATAGCTCCCTACTTTTTAACTTCTCTGTAAACTTAATAAAATCTATATCTTTTCTCCAACTAAGAAATTTCTCAAAAAAGGTTGAACTTATATCTTCATCTCCAGAAAGAATAGCCGATCTTAAAAGTAGCCTAAGCATCCAGACTAAGAATTCAAAATCCCTCGAAGCTTTATTAACATATTCTTGATCTAACGAATTTTCCAAACATCGTTTAACCTCAGGCAGGATAAAATCTAAGATTCTAGTAATCACATCTACACTAGTATAATATTCTGACAGAGCTTCATAGAGTTCTCTCTTAAAGATCATCCTCTCACTGTTAGGTACATTCCAATATACTTCCCACGGCAAAAACCAAAGCTTGTAATTTAAGGTAAAAAACCTTAAGAGATCCTTCACATATGGAGCAATTCGCTTAAACGAATCTTCACAAGTTAATGAACACAAAAGATTAATCATGTTAGGATATAATCTCTTAAATTCAAGCTCAATGGATAAAAGCTTAGATTGCAATTTTACAAGATTATCAAAACTTAAATCACGAGCAAGCTCTTCAATAACAGTTTTCAAGGAAAGCCCCAAGGTTTTACCCTTATCTATGAAATAGCTAACAAACTCTTTAAATTCCCTTTCTGTCGTATCTGGATCAAATGCAAAACCTATAAGGAAGCTACGGGGTCTAGCTTCCGTTTCAGCATCTTCCCAACCTGATTCATCAACCTTCCTTAGAGAACTCCCATCCCAGATAAGCAGCAAATTCGAAGAGAGAATCACACCGTTTTTAAAGCTAATCACCTTTTTTAACAACCTTCCATTTCTAACAGTAAGTAGAAAGCCATCACAAAGCAAATATGGTTTATCATCGAACACTGTCCAAGAAGTCGGAGAAATCGGCAATTCCAAAAGACTCAGCGGTTCGCTACTCAAGGAATACTCTACAAGCAACCTTTCACCATTTGCAAGTAAAAAAGCTCTATTGGAGGAAAACTTCACCGAGCAAGGCATATCAAATATATAAACAGGTGAGGATAAAAAAAGAGAAGGTTGAACCTTTTTCTCAAAGTTTAAGATTGTTCTTCTATCTTTATCAACGACTACAAATTCTTGACCATTAAATCCAATCCAGTAGGGATGAGAAACCTCATATGGGAAGCTTTCCAACTCCCACTTATCCCTCTCTTCAAAATATCTATAAAGCTTCAACGTACCCACGTCGAGGAGATATACTCTATCATCGATCTTAGCTAAAGCAAGTGGATTTTTAAAACCCTCATATTTAGAAACTATTTTTCCATTTGAGTCTATCTTCAGGATACTTCCTTCCAGATAAGAGCTAATAAAAAAGAAATCCCCTACCTGTACGCTATCGTAAATTAACACCTTAGCTCCCTCCCCAACTTAAAGTTCGGATAGAGGTTATAATTTCTTTATAGCCCTAAAACCTCCTTTATAGCCCTTTCATGAAGACGAGTTTGGGGGCGTACGCCCCCAGTAATTGGGTCATAAAAGACTATCTCAGAAGATGCAAGCCTTTCAACACTCTCTCTATCTCTAAGAAGCATATCAACCTTACTTCCCATAACTATCCTAACAAGAACCTCCCCGTCCTTCTTAGCGAGATCCTCCCTTCCGCTCCACAATCTACCAAGTTTATCCAAAACTTCTCCCCTAACTGCATTGTACAAGACTTTAACAGACTCTCTAACTCCAAGAATCTTCTTCTTAGCAAGCACCCTTTCTAAAAACCAGGGGACACCACCACACCAAGAAACTACATAAGAAGATTCTGTTTCGCTTAATTTCTCATAAAGAAGGATATCTTTAGCGATTTCATCTGAGAAGAAATCCACAAAAAAATACTCAACACAATTAGCGAGAAAAGACTTGGAACATAATTCTTCTATAAAGAAGGTATCTGAGGTCATGAGTATAACGTGAGAAAGATGCTCAACCTTAGTTATCCTAACAAAAAAATTAAGAAGCTCTTCTAATACCCTGCCATCCTCAACAGAATCATATAAATATAAGCTTTTTAACTTTTGTACCTCGTCTATTACAATAACGTTTTTTCCTCCAAACTTCCTCAGCATCTCCTCTAAAAGCTCAAACGGATTTACCTTGCCTTCGCTCAAATCCTTTTTCAAGCCTTCATCTATTCTAGGAAACCCCTCTATACCTTCCTTACTAAAGGAACTTACGCTAAAAAGTAAATCGGAAAAAGTACGATAAGCCCTTAGTAACTTACCCCTAAAGTCATAATAAAGAATATTTCTACTTCCGGTTAACCTTTTCAAAACCTCCTTCATAAGGGTACTTTTACCAGAGGATTTAGGACCATATATAAATAAAATAGAATTAGGAAGACTTCTGAGATAGGCCTTAAGAAACCTTATCTCACCTTTCCTATCCCAGAACCTCAAATATAAGAACACCTCCTGTATATTTTATAATAAAAACCTATAAAGGATTATAGCATAGAATGATTCTTTTTGATACAATTATGTATGCTTTGGAAATACTGTCTTAGAAAGAGGAGGGATAAATGTGGCACAATCAATAGGAATAAACCAGATATATAAAGGAGTAAAAATAGAAATAGATGGGACCCCATATGAAGTTATTGAATACGAACATGTCAAGCCAGGTAAGGGTCAGGCTTTTGTCAGAGTTAAAATGGTAAATTTATTAACTGGTAATGTTGAAAGAGCAAGCTTTAAATCAAGCGATACGCTAACTTTAGCCGATTGTAGCGAAAGGGAAATGGAATTCCTATACTCTCAAGGAGATTCACTAGTTTTTATGGATCCCCAGACTTATGAACAGATAGAGATACCTAAAAACGTAGTTGGAAAAGCACAATACTTTATAAAAGAAGGGACAAGCGTATACGTGATCTTTTACCAGGGGAAACCTATAGGGGTCAATCCTCCAAAGCACATAGATCTAAAAGTTACAAGAACTGAACCAGGAGTTAAAGGAGACACCGTATCTGGAGCTATGAAAGAAGCAGAATTAGAGACAGGCTTAAAGATAATGGTTCCTCTATTTATAGAGGAAGGAGACATAGTTAGAGTAAGTAGTGAAACAGGAGAGTACATAGAAAGAGTAAATAGATGAATCCTTGGAGTAAGGCAAAGCTCTGGAGCGATTTTCTAAACCAAGTTAGGAGCTTCTTTCTAAAAAAGGGCTTTACAGAGGTAGAAACACCTTATCTAGCTCCGTGGTATAATTTAGACCCTAACATAAAACCAATCAGGGTAGAAGGTGGGCTTTTTCTCCAATCTTCCCCAGAGTTTTTTATGAAAAAGCTCGTTATTTTTGGAGCACGTAAGATCTTTCAAATAGCCCACGCATTTAGAGATGACCCTGTAGATGGGCTTCACACAAAAGAGTTCTTAATCTTGGAATGGTACAGAGTAGAAGAAGGTATAGATGCTATTAAGAGAGATGTCGAAGAGTTAGTTTTCGAGATTCTCAATAGATACCCTCCCCCATGGGAAAATATTAGTTTAAATGAGCTTTTCAAAGTCAAACTAAACATAGACCTAGAGGAGAATAAGGAAAGAAAGCTATTTTTGAATGCCTTGATAAGGGCAGGAGTAAAAGTTAAAGAAGATTACTCCTGGGAGGAGCTGTTTGAAGCAGCCTTCTTAAGCAATATAGAACCTGACCTACCAAGGGATAAAGCCTTTTGGCTTGTTGATTATCCATATCCCTTAGCAGCTTCATCAAAATGCAATGGATTCTGGAGCACGAGATGTGAAGCATTCGTAGAAGGTGTTGAACTTGCGAATGGCTACGAGGAACTTGATAACCCACAGGAGCAAAAAAGGAGATGGCTTTCTCGCGGCAAAGAAAACGAAATAGATTGGGAGTATATAGAGCTTCTTGAAAAAAAGGGGCTACCCCGGTGTGCCGGAATAGCCCTAGGCCTTGAACGACTTTTAATGCTTAAACTCGGTAATAAGAATATTCATGAAATTCTCCCTTTCAGCCCTTTGCTAAAGACCAACTAAACTTTAATTTCCTTAAGGGTCTCTCTTACCCTCTTCATCCCCTCCCTTATCTCATCCTCACCTATGGTCAGGGCAGGCCTAAACCTTACACCCTTAGTACCGCATCCCAATATTAATACCCCTTTTTCAAAGATCCTCCTTCTAAATTCATCCCTAATAGCAGATGTTGGAAAATCTATAGCAGCCATTAAACCTCTATATCTTACATTGGAAACAAGGTTTGGAAATTCTTCCTCAAGATGAAGAAGCTCTTCATGAAGAACCGGGGAAATTCTATTAACATGCTCAAGAATCTTATTCTCTTCGTATATCTCAAGTATCCTGGTAGCTCTTACCATATCAACAATATTTCCTCCCCAGGTGGAATTGATTCTACTTGACTCAACAAAACAATTATTCTCAACTTCATCAACCCTATTTGTAACAAGTATTCCACAAACCTGAGATTTTTTGCCAAAGGCTATTATATCGGGATACACATCAAAGTGCTGGAAAGCCCACATCTTACCAGTTATACCCATCCCACACTGAACTTCATCAAAAATAAGCATTATATCCTCCTCATCAGCTATCTCTCTAAGCTTCCTTAAAAACTCTCCCCTAAAGTGATTATCTCCTCCTTCACCCTGTATAGTTTCTATTATAATTGCCGCTATATCATCAGGATTATCATGTATAGCTTGCTTAATCTGCTTTATGCTTTCCTCTTCAGCTCTCTTCACTTCCTCAATATATCTCTCTAAAGGCCAAACTATTTTAGGATTTAAAACACGAGGCCAATCAAATTTAGGGAAATACATATGTTTACGAGGATCTGCTGTATTAGTCATACTTAATGTATAACCGGTTCTTCCATGAAAAGCATCCTTAAAGTGAATAACCTTATGCCCCTTTTCTTCCTTATAGCCCTTTTTGAAATTTTTTCTAACCTTCCAATCAAAAGCCACCTTCAAAGCGTTTTCTATAGCAAGAGCACCGCCATCTATTAGAAAGAGATGAACATACTGAGTCGGAGCAGCAACTTTCATAAAGGTTTTGACAAACTCAGCCATCTCAATTGTGTATATATCTGAATTAGCAACCTTATTGACAGCTGCTCGAAATACCCTTTCTTTAAACTCATCGTTAGCAAGCTTAGGGTGATTCAACCCTAACGGAGAAGAGGCAAAAAAGGAATATAAGTCAAGAAAGCGCCTTCCATCACGAGCATCAATAATCCAGCTTCCTTGACTCTTTTCCATATCTATAACCACAGGAAAACCATCAACAAGCATATATTTAGAAAGCAGTTCAAGAACCTCTTCTGGCCGAACGGAACATCTTTCTCCCATCATTTTCAATCCCTCCCACCCTTATTTGTCTCTTTTCCTCCTTAATATATTATACCATCTAACAAAGACGAAACAGCATCTATAACCTGATCAACCTCTATTCCCAATATGCAGTGAGGTTGGTCTGCCTTACACTCAGATGAGCAAGGAGAAACGGCTCTTTCAGGCTGCAAAACTATACTTTTAGTCTTCCAAGGACCGAAACGAATAGGAGAATGATGAGAGGCAGGATCTCCATTCTTAGGGTGACAAAATAAAGCCACCACAGGAATACCACAGGCTGATGCCATATGCATCGGGGAAGAGTCATTCCCAATAAAGAGCTTAGAACGCTTAAGTAATGCAACAGCCTGGCGAAGTGTAGTCTTTGAAACAAGATTAATAACCCTATCTTCAAGCATCTTCTCTAAAAACAAACCGAGCTCCTCTTCGCCCTTTCCGCCAAGGACAAGAAATTTCACATCATAACGCTTTGATATCCATTTACATACCGCTAAGAAGCGTTCTATAGGCCATCTTCTCCTTACCCAACCTGCTCCTGGAGCAATAGCTATTAAAATATCATTATCACTAACACCTGCTATTTTAAGGGTAAAATCAGCGAAAAGCTCATCATCTTTGCTTGTCCAGAGCTCTAATCTATCATCCAGGACCTCTAAACCAAGAAAGTGAAGCACGTTAAGATTACGTTCTACTTCATGTTTTAGATCCCTTATATCTATAACATGAGTAAGAAAGGAATCAAAACCTCTATTCCAAATAGCTTTATTAGCGTTAATATTTTCAGAATACCCCACACGAATCCTAGCTCCACTTAAAAAGGCAAGGTAAGCCGCACCATACCAATCGGTATCCCAACGAGGAAGCAAGGCTAAATCGAAATTCTTACCCCGAAAGTACTCAAAGGCAAACCAAATAGGTAGAAGATAAGCCTTAATAGTTTTCATCTTATCATCCATTCTTAAATTTCTAAATGCAAGAACCTCATTTACGTAAGGACAGACCTCAACTAAATTATAGGCTTTCTGATCGACAACAAGGCTAATAAAAGCGCCTGAAAAGTTTCTTCTTAACTCACGTATAAAGGGAGTAGTTAATATGACATCACCTATTGCATCAAGGCGAATTACAAGGATCTTTCTGATCTTGCTCTTATTTATGACCATCTTATAACCCTCTTGAAAACCTCTCCAAACTCATCTAAAGTTATATCTGAGGATAGCAAAAACTTCGCATGTGCACTTAAAAGGCTGATAAGCTTGATACTACAAAAATCTCTTAAATATCCCAAACTTATATACTTTGAAGGAGGAGCACCAATCCTATAAGCTTCCTGACTATAAATGAGCATCGCTTTAGCATGATAGCTCAGACCATCAGCCCAAATTCCACCATCCCAATTAGAGGAACTATAAAAACTATATCTCTTAAAATAATCTATAAATTGATGACAAACCTTTGCGTAAAACATCAAAACCTCTCTGAAGCTGATTGGGCTTACCCATTTTATCTCCCCATTTAGCCGCAGGAACCTATAAACCTCCTCCAAAACCCCCACTGGATCCCAAAGAGAACTAAACTCAAAGATCCCCTTACCCACTCTTATATTAGCATCGCAAAAACAAGAAATTGTTTTATCTATTTCCAAAATTAATTCGGAAACAAGATTATAGGCATTTATACATAAAAGCATTAAATCTGTTAAGTTATCTTTCAAATCTCTACTCCACCATCTATTTCTAAAAAGCTCTATTCCCGAAAGGAGTTCTCCCCATCTAGACGATAGGTTTAAACCTGCCTTTAAAGCTAACCTAAATGTATGATTCACGCTATAAAGCAAAGATACAAGAAGACGTAACCTAATAGGTTCAGTAAATAAAAACTGGAGCCAATCTACGGGAATTTTAACTATCAGGTAATCTACTAACATACCAAAGGCATTGCCTTTCTCCACATATGAAGGAATCCTAGGACAATCGAGCTTCTCTCCCCACAACCATCTTAAATTAGACACAGGGAACCAACCTAACAAGTAATCCCAAGAGATTTCGCTACAAAATAGCGGCATATGAACAAAAAGTTTTCTAACCCACTCAGGAAAAGATTTAGGATCGAACCTAAAAATGTTAACGAAGCTCCCGGTGGGAAAAACAACTATAAAGTCTAGATCAGAAAAACCCGGAGACCCAATCTCTCCAACTTGATATATAGAAATAGGGCGAAAAGTTAATTTCTGCCAACGAGACAATAAAAAATCAATAACTTTATCGTATTCTTCAATTGTAACAAACTCAGGCAAATCAGTTAGAGGCTTATTTAAAATATTAAAAAAGTTTTCTACCAATTCTACTTTATACATTCCACCTTAAATCTAATTTAGATTTTATAATTTCGATAAAATTAAGAACCTTAAATATATAATTATCTCCAAGAAAACGAAGAACGTTTCTTACCTCCTCTAAACTCTCTAAATCACATCTACACCATGATCTTATAATCTCAGGAAAATGTAACATTAGAGATAATCTTAAGAGCCACTCCTTCACTTTGGGACGGGATTTAAAGCTTGCTCTAACTAAGGACGCGAGTTCAACAGACTCCCATTCTATTTCGGTAAAATCCTCCCTTGCTAAAGCTAATGCCTCTCTCTTATATCTAAAAACTCCGGTTTTTCTCTGAAGATAAAGAACTGGTAAAATCATAACGTTTCCTAGTACCCACTCAAGATCGTAACAATCCCTTATAAAACAAGGATTATTAACCCTTTCCTTAAAAAAGATCTCAAACCTTTTAAGCATTTCATCTGTAATTTCTTCCGAAGGACGAACACTCGCCTTTAAGCTTTTAATGGGATCTATTAAGTCGAAGCCATTCTCAAATAAAACTAGAGGGAAATAAGCCTCAGGATAAAAACCAAGATCCACCTCCGAAATATAGTAAGGTCCATGATGCATAAATGGATCAAAAAAATAGGTGAAAGATAGTATTTGAGAAGCTATACGCCTAACTCTAACTAGTTTTCTAAAATCTTTAATAACTGAGGCACGAATAATAAAGGCTGTATCTAAATCACTGAAACCCACAACATCATCTAAAGTAGCAACGCTACCATGAACTAAACATCTTAAAAATAACTTATCTACCTCTTCTCCTAAAAGATACTCTCTTAAGAGATGAACCGCCTTATATCTTTCCGATCTTCCTCCTTTAATAAACCAGCTATCATAACTAAGTCCCAAAGGGATCTCTTTAACTTCAAGATCCCTATTAACATCATTAACATCAGTTATAATTTCTTCCCAAATCCCATATACATAGGATAATACCTTAGCATACTCCTCTTCGCTTATACGAGGATTCCCTAGAAGTGAAACTATATCTGGAAGCCATGGTCTAACCTCATCAAAGAGCCTTTTTAACTTAAGCAATGATTCCGATGAAAGAAATCTGCCACCAAGGATATAAGTTAAGTCGGGTAGTGTGTAACTTCCATAGAGGAAATATTGAAGCGCTTCAAGTAAATTACGCTGAATTAAGATTAATATTTCCTTCATCCCTTAAACTATCAAAAACCTACGACACTTGCAAAAATTCCCCAATAACGGACTCCTAATTATACTCCAATATACCATTCATAAGTCCTCTTTATCCCTTCCTCCAATCCTACCTTAGGTGTCCAACCAAGCTCTCTTATCTTTGAAACATCAAGTAATTTTCTCTGAACACCGTCAGGCTTGGAAAGATCTTGTCTTACTTCTCCGCTAAAACCTACTATTTTCTTTACAATACCCGCTAGATCTTTTATCTTTATATCCTCACCCGTACCCACATTAACGAAATAATCTGGGCAAAGTTTTCTCATCTCAGGAGCATCAATGCTTTCCATTAAAAAGACACAAGCATCTGCAAGGTCCTCTACATATAGAAACTCCCTATAAACCTCCCCGCTTCCCCATATAAGTACATTTACCTTAAGCGAAAGCTTATCAAATTGGATTCCATATTTCTCTAATATTTTTAAGATAACCTCCTTCGAACATTCGCCGTTTACATCCTCTATCGGCCTAGCGTTTAAATCTCTTCTTATCGATTCCCAATCCCCATCCTCAAGGGCTTTACCTAAATGAAACTTTCTGATCAATGCTGGAAGAACATGAGATGTATACAAATCAAAATTATCATTTGGCCCATAGAGGTTCGTCGGCATAACCGATATGAAGTTAGTTCCGTACTGTTCATTATAGTATCTACAAAGCTTTATAGCAGATATCTTAGCTATAGCATAGGGCTCATTTGTAAGCTCAAGATAACCAGAAAGAAGATACTCCTCCTTCATAGGCTGAGGAGAGTTCTTCGGATAGATGCAAGAGGAGCCCAAATTCAGAAGTTTCTTCACTCCAAATTTATAGGAAGAATGAATTACATTTAAGGCTATAGCTAAGTTATCATATATAAACTCTGCCTTAAAAGTACTATTAGCAAGTATACCACCTACTTTAGCAGCACATAAATATACCTGATCAGGCTTATTTTCCTCAAAAAACATTTCAACATCAGACTGCCTTCTTAAGTCGAGCTCCTTACTAGACCTAAATAATATATTTTCATAACCTTTCTCCTTCAACTTTTTAAGAAGAGCCGATCCCACAAGCCCTCTATGACCAGCTATATAAACTTTCATACCCACTCCCTCTTTTCAACTCGATAAAATCTATACTTAAAAATAACGGGGACTGCAAGAACTTCCATCTTGCAGTCCCCTAAAGCTTAAAACTTACATCATTAAAACAGCTTTTTAACTAGTCTAGCAACTTTTTTACCAAGCTCCTTACACTCGCTTAAGATCAAGGCATTTGGCTTACCAACAGATATAGGACCATAATGAGCACCATTAGTTATTCCCTGAACTATCATACCATGAATTAAAAAGGCCTTGATTATATCTAAAGCAGCGGTTTCAGCCCCTCCACCCAAAACCCCACAAGAAGCAAAAGCAGCTCCCACCTTACCTTCAAGATCTCCGTAATATTTAACGCTATTATCGATAAGCTTCTTAATCTCTGCGGATGGGGCACCAAAGTAAGTAGGAGTTCCAATTATTATACCATCGTGATTAAGCATATCCTCAGGACTCGCCTCAATAACGTTCTTAAGAGTGACTTCTACTCCTTCATTTCTCACACCTTCAGCCACAGCTTCAGCCATGGCCTTTGTATTACCAGTACGAGAGTGATAAACCACCAAAATCCTCGGCATATCTACTCACCCTCCGCACCAGTAGCTGCTTTACCACGCCAGTCTTCAAGCTTACTGCTCCATTCTTGAGCTTTTCTATATATATCTTCAGGATCAAGTCCCATCTCTTTCCAGCGTTTCTCCATTCTCTTTCTATAGTATTCTTTATCCTCCTTAAACAATATGCTTCTGACATAAAGCCATCTTTCATATTCTTCCCAGCGCTTCTTGTATATCTCATGTATCTTTCTAGAGTACTCATCTAAACCCGATGCAAGTTCACCTATGAGCTTATCAGCACCAGGATGTGTTGGATGAGCCCCGCATTTCTTAACTATCTCTCTTAAAAGATGAGGCTTATCTATTATCAAGCAAGGAGCTAGAAGATTATCATCACAATATGGCTGAGCTTCCCTTATAGCCTGGAAGAACGGAGATTTAAGGACCTCAACTAGGCTCTTATTTCTTATATTATCTACAGCAAAGTGCATAAAAACACAAGGCTCCACATCTCCATTAGCTATTATATGAAGATACCTCTCTCCTCCAGCCATACATCCATCTACATACCTACCATCATTCCAAAAATCACCCAAAAAGATAGGCCTCGTCGAGCGCCAATACTCCACCTTCTCATGAAGCCTCGCTCTCTGTTCGGGAGTCGACATATAAGAAAGATCAGGGTTTTCTCCAGTAGGTATGTATTGGAAGAACCAACCAACCTTGCAACCTCTTTCTATCATCTCATCTATAAATTCATCTCTTGTTAAGGAATCGGCACTAGCACTGGTTAATGTCGCCGAAAAGCCAAATAAAACCCCAGCCTCCCTCAAATTATCCATTGCCTGAAGGGCTTTCTCGTGAATACCGCTTCCTCTCCTCTTATCGGTAGTTTCCTTAGATCCCTCTATGCTTATCATAGGCGCGACATTACCAAGCTCTGCCAGCTTTCGAGCAACGTCCTTAGTTATTAAAGTCCCGTTAGTATAAACGTTAAAATAAGCATCATCATGCTTCGCCCATATGTCAAACATATCCTTCCTCGTGAAAGGCTCTCCACCAGAAACGGTAAAGAAATACATGCCTAACTCCTTGGCTTCAGTCAATATCCTATCTATCTCTTCAAAGGTAAGATCGTTAGAGGTATCATAATCTCCCGCATAACATCCCTTACACTTTAAGTTACACTTCATGGTAGGACTTATAACCATGAAAAAAGGAAGATGTATGCCAAGCTCTTCCTCCTTATTATCTCTTATAACTCTGCCGAGAATCATGGCATTAACGAGAAGATTCCAAATTAGCTTTTCCCTGGGCTTTGGAGAAAGTTCCTTAAAGACGCGTTTCCATAAAAGGAAAAAGGGGTGGCCCGTATCAGCCATTCTAGCAATCTCCTTAAAAGACTCCTTGTGAAACTTAGTTAAGGATAAAGCAGACAAAAGTTGAAAAATTCTCTTTATCTTTTCATCTGCAGCTGCATCATCCGAAGCTAATATACTCGCTATACCCTCAAGGATCTTACCAGATACATATCCTTTGAGCTTAGTTAATATTCCAACTTTCATCACGCTTCACCCCTTTTAAGATCCTTCACTATCTCTTCAAGGAGCTCAATGCGTGTCTCAAAGGATTTTAATCTTTTCTTCAACTCTTCAAGTTCGCTTTTTCGAGCCAGATCTATTATATCCATAAATTTTATTATTTCCTGCCTTATCCTTTCATACATCTCCTCTTTTCTCATCTCCATCCTCTTAACAAACTCCTCAAGTATTCTCTTCCCCTCCTCCTCCCTCAATTCTCCCTTAGATACCAGCTCCCTTACTAGTGATTCGATCTGCTCTCTTGTAAAGGCTAACACTCCTAAACCGCTAAGCAAAAGCTTCCTAATCACTTCAAACAACTAAACCTCACCTCCTTCTCAAGTACGTGTAACTTTTAAGGTTGCTGGCCTCCTTCTCCTTCTTAAATCCCACTCAACCAACAACGCTCCAGCTATGTATATTGAAGAATACGTCCCTATTATTATACCTAATAAGAGAGCTAAAGCAAAGTTAGACAATACCTCTCCTCCGAATAGATAAAGAGTTAAAACCGGAAGAAGAGTGGTTAAAGATGTATTTATAGTTCTTGAAAGCGTTTGATTTATGCTCATGTTAATCAACGTCTTAAAATCAAACTTCCTTGAAGCTACCCTCAAGTTTTCCCTAACTCTATCTAAGACTACAATAGTGTCATTAAGAGAATAACCAATAATGGTAAGAATAGCAGCTATAAATGGTAGATTTATCTCTTTCCAGAGAAGCGAATAAAAACCAAGAACTATAAGACTGTCATGAATCAAAGCTAAAACAGAAACCACAGCAAAATCAAATTTAAAACGCAGCGTTATATAAATAAGTATACCCAACAAAGCTATAACGAGAGCGACAAAGGCTTGTTTTCTAAGCTCCTCCCCTATTATAGGACCAACACTTTCTATTCTCAATATATTAAGCTCCCCAAGGTCCTTCCTTAAGGCATCAAAAACCGCTATTTGCTCTTCTTTTCCCAGATTTTTAGTCTTTATAATAAAGCTACCATCCTCTGATTTTTGAATAACACTGTTACCCAAGCCAAACTGCGAGAGAACCACTCTAATGTCAGCTACATCAAAATCCTTTTGAAAAGTAACTTGAAAAACGGTTCCTCCTGCGAAATCTATACCTAAGTTTAAACCTCTTAACCAAAGAGAGAATAAACTTAAAACTATTAACGCACCTGAAATTATAAAAGCAAGTTTTCTACTGCCCATGAAGTTTATATTTGGAACATCCTTTAAGAAAAACACTGCCTATCCCTCCTTTGCTTTTGGAACAACAAGCGTCTTTAAAGCTTTAACTTTCATTGAAAGCAGAACATCAAGTATGCTTCTCGTCACAGTGATCGCTGTAAACATACTTATTATTACACCAAGACTTAAGGTAACAGCAAATCCTTTTATAGGCCCACTACCAAAGTAAAATAGAACTACAGCAGCTATAAGAGTGGTAATATTAGCATCAAATATGGTCCTAAAGGCTTTCCTAAAACCAGCATCTATAGCAGCTCTTACCGTTTTCCCCTCTTTAAGCTCTTCCTTTATCCTTTCGAATATCAAGATATTTCCGTCTACAGCCATACCTATATTAAGAACTATACCAGCTATTCCAGGAAGTGTCAGTGTAGCCCCAAGTCCAGAAAGAGCGGCAAAAACCAAAAGAACATTAACAGCAAGAGCAAAATCTGCAACAAGACCAAGTAAACCATAATAAAGAACCATGAAGATAAATACTAAAGCAGCTCCAAATAGACCTGCTCTAATACCTCTTCTTATAGAATCCTGACCTAAGGCAGGACCTATGGATCTATTTTCAGCCACATCAACTTTTACAGGCAAAGCTCCCGCTCTTAGAAGAATCGCAAGCCTTTGAGCTTCATCAAGGGTAAATCTACCGGTTATTTGTGCCTTGCCCTCTGGAATAACCTCTTGAACGACGGGAGCTGAAATAACATTTCCATCGAGAACGATCGCAAGCTGTCTTCCCACATTTTTTCTCGTTGCCTCTTCGAAAATCTTAGCTCCCTCGCTATTAAATTCAAGACTAACAGCAGGAGCTCCGAATCTATCAAAGCTTGTTCTTGCATCTCTAAGATAACCACCTGTTAACCAAGTCTTTCCAAGAAGATATACTCTACCCGTATCCTTCTCAAAGTTAACAGTAAAGCCTGTCTCCTTTTTGGCTTTCTCCTCAAACTCCTTCAAAGCCTCATTATAAAGCTTCAATGCCTCTTCATATCTTGATAAGGCGCCTTTATATTCCTCTTCCGAAGAATAATTTCTCCTTTGAGGTTCCAGAGGCTTTTGAGGACCGACATCCTCAACTTCCCTAAATTCAAGTAAAGCAGTTTTACCAAGAAGCTCTATAGCAGCCTGAGGATCCTTAACACCAGGAAGCTGAACCAATATCCTATCCGGTCCAGCTTTCTGAATCACAGGTTCAGCAACCCCAAACTGATCTATCCTATTTCTCAAAATTTCTAAAACCCTTGCAACAGAATCCTCGGTCACGGGAGCGTTAGGTGTAGAAACGCACTGAAGAATTATATGAGAACCTCCCTTAAGGTCTAACCCTAAGTTTATTCGTCCCTCAATTGGAAAAACATAAACAGCAGCAGCTATAATAATACTAGCTATCAGAACTAAACGAATGATGTCTCCCCGCTTCAAGCTAAACACCCCCTTAAAGAAGCTTAACCCCATTTATTACAAGGCCAAACTCACAACCTAGTATATGAGCAGCCTTGCGAGATATCAGCATTCGAGTTAAGAATATTTCGAAATACTCCATTACCTGTGAGATCTCAGTATCTATTTCAATTTCTAAAGTAATCTTTCTACTATCTTTATCAACATTCAGAAAGGATCTTCTCACTGCATAGTTAACCCTATCATGGATATCAAAGCTTATTATGTCGGGATTTCTAACACGACTGTAATGGACATCAGACTTATCTGCGAGTATCAATGCAGCTGTTATAGGATCCACAGGTATCCCTATCTCTTCCTCATGATTGCTTATAGCAACCATGATCTTTCCTATCTCAGATGGATCCATCCCTATCTCCTCAAGAAGTCTAAAAGCTATCAAAGCACCAGCAGGCCCGTGCATTTCTCTCCCACATATATTACCTATGTCGTGCAAATACCCAGCTATAGCAGCAAGCTCAGCCATTCTTTCCCCATAGTCAAGCTTAACCAGAATGTTCCTCGCAACCTTAGCGACAAACGCCGCATGTCTAAAACCATGTTCAGTATACCCTAAGGCAGAAAGAAAATCATCAGCTGCCTGAATATAAGCTCTGACCTTTGGGTTCTTTTCCAGCTTAATCAAATCCACCATATCTAACATAAAGGTCACCTCTTCGTATAATCTTAAGACCTTATAATATTGTCTAAAGCTTTAGAAGCTTTAATAGTTCTACCTAATTACTCCTTGTTCTCTTTAGACTCGCTTGTCTCCTCTACACTCTCCCTTTTAGCAGCTATTGCACTTTTTGTCACACGTATCTTGACCGGCTTGTCCTCCTCTAACCTATCAATCTCAATTATGAAACTGTCATCCTTTATATCTCGCACAGTACCGTATATGCCACCTACCGTTACTATCTTATCTCCCCTTCTTAAGCTCTCTATCATCCTCCTATGCCTTTCCCTCTGCTTTCTCTGAGGCCAAATTAAAAGGAAATAAAAAACTACAAATATAAGTATTAGAGGAAGCAAACCTCCTAAAACACTTGGCTGTTGCTGCATTCGCAAAACCTCCTTTTCCTCAAAATTTACGCTTTCTATTCTAACACAGCCAACTTTCAATCACAAGACGAAAGAACATCTTTTAGGGTTTTATAAGTATCCCTAACAGCCTGAGGGACTACCTTTGTATCAGCTATAATGGGCATAAAGTTGGTATCTCCATTCCATCTAGGAACTATATGAAGGTGAACATGATCCTCAAGACCCGCACCTGCTACCTTACCTATGTTAAAGCCAAGATTAAAACCATCAGGCCTCATAGCTTTTTTAAGTAGAAAAATCGCCTTCTGAGTCAGAAGCATCATCTCTAAAAGCTCATCCTTAGATAGTTTTTCAAGCTCACCGATGTGCCTATAGGGAGCAATCATAAGATGTCCTGGGTTGTAAGGATAATTGTTCATTATGATAAAACACGACTTCCCCCTATAAAGTATGAGGTTTTCATCATCCTTATCCTCTCGGGGTAAATCGCATAAGAAACACACTGAAGCCTTAGGAGCACGAATATACTCTATCCTCCATGGAGCAAATATAAAGTTCATAATTTCCCTCTCCTCAGAAACTCATAAGCTATGTTTGCCATGAGCTCTACACCTTTTGGAAGAGCATCATCATCCACATCAAAGTAAGGATTATGATGGGGTTTGTCAGTACCTTTCTCCTTATTGCCGGTGCCAAGCAAAAAGAAAGTACCTGGAACCCTTTCTAAATAAAGGGAAAAATCCTCTCCACCCATATTTATATCCGCTTCTATTACACTCTCCTCTCCATAGAGCCTTTTAGCTATATTCGAAGCAAACTCTGTAAATTTAGAATCATTGATTAAAGCTGGCGTAGAATAATAGTCTACAAACTCTATCGAGCCCCTCATAGCCTTAGCCACACTATTCGCGATCTCCTCAACTCTTGAAACAACCTTTTCCCTCGTTTTAGGTGAGAAAGTCCTTATCGTTCCTACCATCTTAACCTCTTCAGGAATTATATTAAACGCCGTTCCGCCCTCTATTTTACATATAGATACAACAGCCGGCTCTATCGGATCTACTTCCCTCGAAACCACAGTCTGAAGAGCAAGGATAATAGCAGAAGATATAACTATAGGATCAACAGCAAACTGAGGAGCAGCTCCATGTCCACCTTTACCCTTAACATTTATCTCTATTCTATCTACAGCGGCAAAAAACGGCCCTTTTCTGAAACCTAAAGTTCCAGATGGATAGTAAGCCCATACATGAAGCCCAGTTACAGCATCAACATCTTCCATCCCACCAACCTTTATTATTTCTTTAGCACCTGCAGCGCTTTCCTCTGCTGGTTGAAAAATCAGTCTAACGCTCCCAGGAAGCTCCTCCTTAATTTGGGATAAAACCTTAGCTGTAGCTAAAAGAATCGCTATATGAGCATCATGCCCACAAGCGTGCATAACACCCTCATTCTTAGAACAATACGGTAGAGATCTATTTTCCTCCCTCATTCTTAAGGCATCTATATCAGCTCTTAAAGCTATCATGGGCTTTAAAGCCTTCCCTCTTATGGTAGCTATAACACCGGATTCTTTACCTCCGCAACCCACCTTAATATCATCAATTCCATATTCTCTTAACTTGCTGACTATAAATTTAGTAGTCTCATACTCTTCAAAAGAAGGTTCAGGATAAGCGTGAAGATAATGCCTCATTTCAACAAGCTCACTTTTTACTTCTTCCACCAACCTTTTAATCTTGTCTTGCATAAAGAGCACCCCCTTCCTTTCACCCTTAAAAATTATAGCATATTGCAAAAGGAAAAATTTTATTGTAAGCTTATTAAGCTGGAGGTGGATAAAGTTGAAGAAAGTTCTCCTACTTGGATGCGGATTAGTAGGTAAAACAATAGCTTCAGAGTTATCGAAAGACTTTGACGTAACTGTCTTAGATTTAAATGAAGAAAACCTAAATAAGCTAAATGAAAGAATTAAGAAAGTGAAAGGATCTGCAGTTGATGAAGAATTACTAAAGAATCTTACAAAAAACGTAGATTTGGTTTGCGGAGCTCTTCCAGGAAAAATAGGCTACAAAGTGGCACAAACAATAATTAACCTGGGGAAAAACTACTGCGATGTATCTTTCATGCCGGAAAACTTCCTTGAACTCGAGAGACTAACTCAAGAAAGAAAGGTTACAGCAGTTTTCGACATGGGGGTTGCTCCTGGTCTATCGAATTTGTTAGTTGGGCGAGGAGCATCCTTATTAGATGAGGTAAATTATGCTAAGATATATGTAGGAGGGTTGCCAGAAAAACCAGAACCTCCGTTCTCTTATAAAGCGGTGTTTTCCCCTTATGACGTCTTAGAGGAATATACAAGGCCTGCAAGAATAATAGTGGATGGCAAAGAAAGTGTGGTTGAAGCATTAACTGGATTAGAAGAGATATGCTTTCCAGGATTTGGAAAGTTAGAGGCCTTTTATACAGACGGGCTAAGATCTCTCTTATACACAATAAAAGCCAAAAACATGGAAGAAAAGACCTTAAGATATCCAGGGCATGCCAATATAATAAAGGCTTTAAAGCAGATGAAAATGCTAAACGAAGAGCATATTAATTTGACAGCAAAACTTCTTTTTCCTCTATGGCAGTTAGAACCTGAAAAGGGAGATAGAGATATAACTATAATGATCGTAGAGGTAAGTGGAAGAAAAAACGGAGATAAATTAACACTTAGGTGGGAATTGTTTGATAGATTCGACGAGGAAAGTTGGACCCACTCTATGGCAAGAGTTACCGCTTTTCCTTGCGTAATAGTCTCAAAGCTCATATTACAAGAAAAAATTACAGAAAAAGGCATTATAACACCAGAGAAGCTCGGTATGAATGAAGAGTTTTATAGATATATAACCGAGGAGCTTAGAAAAAAGGGTATAAAGATAAAAGAAAAGATAATTATAGAGAAGGGAGACTAAACATTTAGTCTCCCTTCTACTATTTCCATTACCTCACTATAGATAGATTTACCCACTTTTAAGAGGGCTTGAGCTTTTTCTTTAGAAGATCTCCTAAACTCATTATCTTTCATAGAAAGGCAATTTATAAGAACATTGAAATATGCTGATTCCATCCCTGCATAAGCTGATATAGCTGCAACAGCAACATCGCTCATTGCATTTTTATTTCCCTTATCTAAAAGCTCTTTAGAAAGCTTTAAAACCTCGAAGGAAAGCTCCATAACAGAAAGGGGAAGCAAAGTAGCCTTCTTAAGTGCTTCTTCAAGTGCCATTTGTCTTTCCTCACTATCCTTTGGAAGCTTAAGAGCGCTCATAAAAGAGTTAAAGGCTTCCGCATCTTCATCAACCTTTTGGAGGAGATTTCCCATCAAGCTCTCAGATATATTAAGTAATCTCTTTATGTCATCTTCAAAGGGCTCATAACCCTTCCTCCCTAAAGTAAGATTAGAAACCATAGAGATTAAAGCAGCACCTAAAGCCCCCATTAATGCAGCAACGCTTCCTCCTCCGGGCACCGGAGAGGAAGAGGAAAGCTCCTTCAAAAATCCCTCAAGAGTACTCTCTTTTAGCTTCATAAACGATCCTCCCTTTCTTTATAACAGTCTTAACGTGACTTCTACCTATCTCGTAGAAAAGAAAAGCATATTTAGGAACGTCCATAATAGTTATGTCAGCTTGCTTTCCTATATCGATACTTCCAACCTTATCCCCAATGTCAACAGAGTAAGCAGAATTCAAAGTAGAAGCAACTATAGCCTCTTCAGGAAGCATTCCCATAGCTAGAACCGCTAATTGCAGCACCATCTCCATAGAACTACAATAGCAGCTGCCAGGGTTAAAATCCGTTCCCAAAGCCACAGGAACACCAGCTGAAATAAACTTTCTAGCTGGAGCATAAGGTTTTCTTAGAGAAAAAGAGGTACCAGGCAATAAAACAGCAAAGACACCTTTTTCTGCCATCATTTCTATTCCTCTATCGCTCACCTTTATTAGATGTTCTGCGCTCTTGGCCCCCAGGTTAGCTGCAAGTTCAGCTCCCCCAACTGGAGCTATTTCATCAGCATGAATCCTTAACTTTAAACCTAACTCTTTAGCTTTAGTTAAGATTTCCTCGGTTTCTTCAATTGAAAATACCCCTTCATCACAGAAGACATCACAATAAACCGCTAATCCTCTGCTTACAACCTCAGGTAAAGCAACATTTTTAAGAAGCTCGATATATCCCTTTCGGTCATTCTTATACTCCTTAGGAATAGCATGAGCTCCAAGAAAAGTTGGAATAACCTCAAGCGGTCCTAAAAGATTTATATCCCTTAAAACCTCAAGTTGCTTAATCTCGTCCTCAAGGTTTAAACCATATCCGCTTTTTGCCTCAGCAGTAGTTATGCCTGAAGAAAGAAGCTTAAAAGCATTAGCTATTGTGGTCTTGAAAAGCTCTTCCTTGCTTGCACTTCTTACCTTTTCGACAGTATTTAGTATTCCACCACCTGCTTTGAGTATTTCTATATATTCTACTCCCTTAAGCCGCATAAGAAACTCATCTTCTCTAGTTCCAATAAAAGGAAGATGAGTGTGAGCATCAACAAATCCTGGCAAAACTATACATCCACTAGCATCTATCTTATTAGAAGCATCAACATATTTTTCAAAAAGATCCTCAGACTTACCTACATCTATTATTCGACCATCACAAATAGCTATAGCAGCACTTTCAATCACTCCTAGATCAAGCATCTCCTCTCCTATCTTTGGTCCTTTTTTATCATCCTTAACCCTAATAAGCTGAGATATGTTATAGATGAGAATATCGACCATTTCCTATTCCTCCAGTTCGAGTAAGCGCATCTCTATAACCTGCTTCATTGGATCAAAATTGTGTAATTTAAGATAGTAAGAAATAGAATCAAACAAAGCCTCAGCGGGAAGAAGACCTATTATTTCACTCTCAACTACCGGTACTCCCCACCTTTCTGCCTCTATCTTAACAAGCTCATAAACTCTGTAAACCGCATTTTTGGTATAATCAGTTAAATTCATTGAGACTTGGACCAATCCTTTTTCTTTCAATTCAACTCCTATAGCTTTAACAAAGCCTAATCCACCGCTTGAAGCTCTAACAAACTGAGCTATTTTTTTAGCTATGTTTATGTCGTTAGTTCCAAGATTAACGTTAAAGGCTATAAGAGGCTTTCTTGCTCCAACAACCGTTGCCCCCGCTGTTGGATGAAGCTTAGGTAAACCATAATCAGGATGACGCTCAGGTTTGGAAATTTCCTCCTTTAGCCCCTCATACTCTCCTTTTCTTATAACCTCAAGCCTCTTTCTCTCAGGCCTTAAAGCAGCCTCCTCATAGAGGTAAACCGGGATACCAAGTTCATCAGCTATCTTCTTACCAAGCTTTCTTGCAAGCTCGATACACTCCTCCATTGTTATCCCTTTTAAGGGAACAAACGGAATAACATCCGTTGCACCTATTCTCGGATGCCCCCCTTTATGCTCCTCCATGTTTATCAGCTCTGATGCAATCTTAACGGACTCAAACACGGCATTAAACATAGCCTCAGGATCTCCGATAGCAGTTACAACCATTCTGTTATGATCTCTATCAGAAGAGACATCCAAAAGCCAAACCTTTTCTTTTCCCCTAAAGCAATCCGCTATCTTATTTATCACATCTGCTCTCCTTCCCTCACTATAGTTTGGGACACACTCAACAAGCTTCCTGGACATCGAAGACTACCTCCCTAAAAATTAGGTGGGACCCTTCTCGCTAAGAAGAGTCCCACCTTAAGATTACTACTTAAAGTCCAATAATCTATTTAAGCATGGGAATTTTTATACCATATTTTTTAGCCCATTCTATAGCTTTATCATATCCAGCATCAGCATGTCTAACTACACCTATTCCAGGATCGTTCCTTAAAACCCTCTTAACCTTCTCAGCAGCTTCATCAGTACCATCAACTACCGTTACCTGTCCTGCATGAAGAGAATACCCTATTCCAACCCCTCCTCCATGATGGAAGGAAACCCAACTTGCACCGCTAGCGGTATTCAAAAGAGCGTTAAGAATCGGCCAATCAGCTATAGCATCGCTTCCGTCCTTCATTCCCTCCGTTTCTCTGTAAGGCGATGCAACAGAGCCTGTATCAAGATGATCTCTACCTATGACAATAGGTGCTTTAATTTCTCCCTTCTTTATAAGATCATTAAATATTAAACCCATCTTATCCCTCTCACCGTAACCAAGCCAGCAGATCCTAGCTGGAAGCCCTTGGAATTTAACCTTCTTGTTAGCCATCTGAATCCAGCGTACAAGATGTTTCTTTTCTGGAAAAGTCTCTATGACCGCCTGATCAGTCCTGTAAATATCCTCAGGATCCCCAGATAAAGCAACCCACCTAAAGGGACCTTGACCTTCACAGAAAAGAGGTCTTATGTACTCAACTACAAATCCAGGGAAATCATAAGCGTTTCTGACTCCTCTCTTATAAGCTTGAGTTCTTATATTATTACCATAGTCAAAAACTACTGCTCCCCTTTTCTGAAGGTCAAGCATAGCCTTCACATGCCTAGCAATAGAATCCAAGGCCATCTCCTTGTACTTTTCAGGATCAGTTCTTCTAAGCTCTAAGGCCTCCTCATAAGATATACCGGCAGGAACATAACCATTAAGCTCATCGTGAGCTGACGTTTGGTCAGTAACCACATCAGGAACTATACCTCTTTTAACAAACTCAGGAAAGATATCCGCAGCGTTTCCAAGAAGGCCAATAGATATAGCTCTACCCTCATCCTTAGCCTTTAAGGCTATATTCAAGGCCTCATCTAAGCTTTCAACCATTACATCTAAGTAGCCGGTTTCAAGCCTTCTTTTAATTCTCTGACGGTCAACTTCAACTATTATTCCAACACCCTCGTTCATAGTTATAGCAAGAGGCTGAGCACCACCCATTCCACCAAGCCCCGCTGTTAAGACAAGCCTTCCCTTTAAAGTCCCATTAAAATGCCTATTAGCCACGGCAGCAAGCGTCTCATAAGTTCCTTGAAGTATTCCCTGCGTTCCTATATAGATCCAACTTCCAGCGGTCATCTGGCCATACATTATAAGGCCTCGAGCTTCTAGATCCCTAAAGTAGTCCCAATCAGCCCATTTAGGAACAAGGTTAGCATTAGCTATTAAAACCCTGGGAGCCCAAGGATGAGTTTTAAATATAGCCACAGGCTTACCAGATTGTACAAGGAGAGTTTCATCATTCTCGAGCTCTGTTAAACACCTAACTAATGCATCAAAACACTCCCAATTTCTTGCTGCCTTACCTGTTCCACCATAAACTATCAACTCTTCTGGTTTTTCCGCAACCTCAGGATCTAAGTTATTCATTAGCATCCTTAAGGCTGCCTCTTGAACCCACCCCTTACACCGAAGCTCCCTTCCCCTAGGAGCCCTTATAACTCTCTTTTCTAGAACTACTCCCACAAAACATCACTCCTCAGGTGGCTTTATTATCTCAGGATCGTCAATAACTCCATAGTGACGGAAAGTACCATCTTTAACTATCTGTACTTGAACAGCTTTAACGACCTCTCCTATCTTAGTAAATCTCTTTATCTTGCCGGTCAGGACATCAAAATCTTTCAAAGAAGCTATAGCATCCTTTATCTTAGCCGCCTCAGTAGAACCCGCTCTCTTTATGCCTTCAACAAGGATAAAAACGGCATCAAAAGAGGAAGCCCCAACCATATCCGGATCAATCTTATACTTCTCCTTATATTTATTTATGAACCACTTCACTAGGGGTCTTGGATCATCTCTATCGAAGTTAGTGACTATAACGACACCTTCAGCAGCTTTTCCAGCAATCTCTATAAATTTGGGAGAATCAAAACCCTCCTCACCCACTATATACCCTGTGTACCCAAGATTACGAGCTTGAACAACAGCAGGAGCATGGAAGTAATAACCGCTAATGAATATAGCATCAGGATTAGCAGCCTTTATCTCAGTAAGATATGGTGTAAAATCCTTTTCCCCCATCGGGAAAAACTTCTCACCAATTATTTTAAGACCTATCTTCTCTGCTCTGCTTCTAAATCCTGCAGAAAGAGCCCTACCGTAATCAATATCAACGGTCAAAAGATAAACAGTTTTAGCATTGAGTTTCTTCCCAACTACTTCTGCCGCAGCAGCTCCCTCAATCTCTCCAAGGAAACCATTTCTAAATATATACTCTCCAGCCCTCGTAATCTCAGGATGAACAGCATAAGCGGCAACCATAGGTATTTTAGCCTCCTGAAAAACTGGAGCAGCTGCTCTCGTTGGACCACTATAAGACCCACTAACCACACCTACCACCTTATCCTTTTCTATCAGCTTACGCGCTACCGCAACAGCCTCACTTGGCTTTAAGCCATCATCATAAACTACAAGCTCAAGCTTCTTTCCCAAAACTCCACCCTGTTCATTAATATATTCAATAGCAAGTTGTGCAGAGTTCAAAGCGCTGGCTCCATCAGCAGCAGCGGGACCAGTGAGAGGCGCAAAGAATCCTATCTTAATAGTATCCTGAGCTAATGCTACCCCTCCTACTAATAGAACCAAAACCATCATAATTAACGCTTTCTTCAAGATTGCCACCTCCTTTTATTTTATAGCTCCCAAAGGGAGCAAACACTTAACCACCAAGGTAAGCTCGCTTAACCATCGGATTATCAGAAAGCTCTTTAGCGCTACCTTCAAGAACTATCTGGCCAGTCTCCAATACATAGCCTCTATCAGCAACCTTAAGGGCTTGACGAGCATTTTGTTCCACGAGAAGTATAGTAATACCTCTTCTTTTAAGCTCCATTATCGCTTCATAGATCTTCTCAACCAAAATAGGCATAAGTCCTAAAGAAGCCTCATCTATCATTAAAAGCTTTGGATTAGACATTAGCGCCCTTCCCAAGGATAACATCTGCCTCTCCCCACCGCTCATTGTACCAGCAAGCTGGTTTACTCTCTCCTTCAACGCTGGGAAAACTTCAAAAATTTTATCCATCCTCATTCGGAGCTCTTTCTTGTCTGTAATAGGTAGAGCTCCGACTCTCAAATTTTCCTCCACGGTAAGATCTGGAAAAACTCGAGCCCCCTCGGGAACCATCCTTATACCTAACTGAGCTCTTAAATGAGGTGCCATACCGTTTATAAGCTTACCCTCTAAAAATATCTCTCCCTTTTCTATCCTTTCCAACCCCATTATGGAACGCAATATACTGGTTTTACCAGCACCATTCGCTCCTATGATCGTAACAAGCTCACCCTGCTCGATCTTTATAGAGACACCCTTTAGGGCCTTAATTTTCCCATAGCTTAGATGAACATCTAAAAGCTCAAGAAGCGGCAACTTCCTCACCCCTACCTCTGCCGAGATAAGCCTCTATGACCTTAGGATCGTTCCTTATTTCCTCCGGTAAACCTTCGGCTATTTTATGACCGTGATCTAAAACTACCATTCTATCGCAAAGCTTCATAGCAACCTTCATATTATGCTCTATTAATAAAACTGATACACCCCTTTTCCTTATGCTTCTTATAAGATCCATAAGAGGTTCTATCTCCTCATGAGCTAAACCAGAAAAAGATTCATCAAGAAGAAGAAGCTTAGGATTTAAGGCCAAGGCTCTTGCTATCTCTAACCTCCTTAAGAATCCTAAAGGGAGAACCCCAGCTAACATGTCTTCGAAGCCCTTTAGACCAACGCTTTCTATAAACTCGTATGCCTTTCCTTTAAAATTCTGTGAAATATAAGACTTAAAACTCTCAAGTAAGTTATCATATCGCTCCCTACCATAGGCAGAAAGAACATTTTGCCATGATGCCAGCTTCTTAAATGGACGAACTATTTGAAAGGTCCTGCCAATGCCAAGCTTAGCAATCTTATGGGGGGAGAGCCCGGTAATTCTCTGACCCAAGAAATAAACTTCACCACTTGTAGGCTTTAAGACCCCACTTATAAGATTAAAACAGGTAGTCTTACCAGCCCCATTGGGACCAATAAGTCCTAAAATTTCTTCCTTCTTGACAAAGAAAGAAACATCCTTTAAAGCTTCCAAACCACCAAATCTTTTGCTTAAGCCTTTAACCTCAAGAACGATCTCATCGCTCATTTAAGTATCACCAACTATTTATTATATCTCAAATAATAAAAAAGACAAAGGTGCTATAATATCTTCTAGAGAAAGGAGGAGAAAATCTTGGAAAAAATGAAAGCTATAATAAAGGAAAATGTGGGGATAGGAGCCTCTCTGAAAGAAACGCAAATCCCGAAGATAAAAGAAGATGAAGCGCTAATAAAGGTCATTTACGCGGCAGTTTGCGGAACAGATCATCATATATTTACCTGGAATACATGGGCTCAAAAGAATGTAAAGCTTCCACAAATCCTAGGGCATGAGTTCGTGGGAGAAGTGGTAGAAGTTGGAAAAGGCGTAAAGCAGCTTAAGGTAGGAGATATAGTATCTGCAGAAACTCATATATTCTGTGGGAGCTGCAAACAGTGTCTTACTGGTAACCACGGTATATGTAAATCCATGACTCTCTTTGGAATTCATACCCCTGGGGCTTTCGCTGAATATACTGTCGCTCCAGAAAAGATCCTATGGAAAAACTCTAGGGAAATCCCTCTAAGGCACTGCGCGATTCAAGAACCTCTTGGAGTTGCACTTGAAGGCACATTAGCGGAGGACATATCAGGTAAAAGCGTTTTGATCACAGGATGTGGACCGATAGGACTATTGGCCATCTCAATAGCTAAAGCCTCGGGAGCAAGCAAAATATATGCATCTGATTTTAAAGATTTTAGACTATCCTTAGCAAAAAGGGTGGGAGCAGATGTAGTTATAAACTTGAAAGAAGAAAAGCTGGTAGAGGCCATGCTAGACTATACAAATGGAGATGGAGTAGACGTTTTAGTTGAGTGTTCAGGCTCACCCCAAGCCTTGAAAGAGGGATTAGAAGCTCTAACTAAAGGTGGAAGAGTAAGTTTAATAGGGCTATTTGACAGAGACATAAACCTAGAGGCTAATTCATTGCTAGTATTTAAAGCAGCAAGAGTTTATGGGATAAGCGGAAGAAAGATATTCAATACCTGGTGGAAGGTTAAAGAGCTTCTTGAAAACAGAAAACTTAATATAGACCCGATAATTACCCATGAACTACCTCTTGAAGACTTCGAAAAAGCAATGAGACTAGTTGAAACAGGAGAGTGTGGAAAGGTGTTAATAAGACCATGAAAGAAATAAACTTACCAGAGGAAACTTTAAAAAGTAGAATTATTGAAAGATTAAATAACCTAACTAAACCCATAGGAAGTTTGGGATTCTTGGAGGAGATAGCCCTTAAGGTTGGATTAATTCAAGGCAAGATAATTCCGGAACTACCGAAAGATAAAAGGGTTTTTGTCTTTACTGCAGACCATGGAGTATCCAAAAAAGGGGTTTCAGCTTATCCTAAAGAAGTTACATACCAAATGGTCCTAAACTTCCTTAGGGGCGGTGCTGCGATAAACGTTTTTGCAAGGCATGTAGGAGCAGAGGTATATGTCGTAGACGCTGGAGTAGATGGAGATTTTAACATAGAAAGTAAACACTTAATTAAAGCTAAAGTGGGATATGGTACTATGGACTTCACAGAGGGACCAGCTATGACACAAGAACAAGCCCAAAGATGCATAGAAATTGGAAGAAAGATCGCAAAGGAAGCAATAGAAGACGGAGCGGATCTGCTTGTTGTTGGAGACATGGGGATAGGAAATACTACCACAGCAAGTGCAATAGCTGTCAGCTTTGGTTTCGATATCGAGGAGATATTAGACATAGGTACACCGATAGACAGAGACGGATTAATTAGAAAAAAGGAAGCAATAACTAAGGGAATAGAGATTAACAAGCCCGATCCGAAAGATCCTATAGATGTGCTTAAGAAGGTAGGCGGCTTTTGTATAGGCCAGATGACCGGGTTTATACTGGAAGCCACAGATAGAAAGGTTCCGATAGTTATTGATGGGTTTCCCACAACTGTAGGTCTCTTATTAGCCTGGAAGATAAACCAAAATGTAACAAAGTATGCATTTGCAGGGCATAAATCGGGAGTCAAAGGACATGGATTACTTCTTAGCATATTGGGACTAAGACCGATATTAGATCTTGGCATGAGGCTTGGAGAAGGTACTGGAGCGGTATTATCTATAGCTATAATTGAGGCCGCTATAAAGATGATCAGAGAGATGGCCACTTTCGATGATGCTGGTGTATCCAAGGGAACAGACAGATTACAATGATAGTTTTAATAACAGGAGGAATAAGGTCAGGCAAGAGCTCCTTCGCAATCAAATATGCTCTCAGTAAGAACTATAAGAAATTGGCCTTTTTAGCTACAGGCGTTCCATTCGATGAAGAAATGAAACATAGAATAGAAAAACATAAAATGGAACGCTCAAACTTATTTGAAACCTTTGAAGAACCTATATATGTTCCAGAGCTTCTTAAACAAATTAGTCCAAAGTACGAGCTTATAATAGTTGACTGTATGACCACATATCTTGCTAACCTCTATCACTATCAATTAGACGTAGAAAGCTTCCTTAATTCTTTCTTTGAAACGATCAAACAAACAGTTTCAAACTTAATCATAGTAACAAACGAAGTCGGGCTCTCTATCATTCCAGAAAACAAGCTCGCAAGAAACTATATGGAAAAGTTGGCTGATATAAACAAAAGGATCGCTCACATAGCTAACGAAGTTTACTTTATGATATCAGGTATAGAAGTAAAAATAAAATGAAGCTACCAAAAAAGCAAGTTATAGGAACGACATCCTGGTTAGTACCAGGAACATACTATGAAAATGCCCTCATAGCTTCCCCTTTCGTAGACTTTATAGAACTACTTGTCTACACATGGGATGAAGATACCAAGGCCCTACTAATTTCAGAAATAGAAAAATTAAACTCTTTAACCGAAAAAAACAATCTCTTATATACGGTTCATCTACCAACTGATAACATCATAAATGTAGAAATGGCGTATGACTTCTTTTTGAAGAGCAACTTAAAAATTATAAATTATGTGCTTCATCCTATGGAAGGAATAGAAAAGTTTTTACTGAAAAACGGTAAAAATGTCTCTTTAGAAAACCTTAAAGAAGAGATCGTTTATCATGAGAACCTTACCTTCGATATAGGCCACCACATGTTAGGAAAAAAATTTCCTAAAAGCTATATTAAAAATATAAGAGAAGTCCATCTTATGGGAGTTATTGGAGAAGAAGATCATCTTAAACTAAACGAAGCAACCTTAAATGAGTTAATAAACTTCTTAGGAGAAAGGCTCACTAGCATACCTATTATCTGCTTTGAAGTTTTCAACATTGATGATGCGGTAGAATCGATACTCCTATTTTCTAGATACACCAATAAAGAGGGATAGATATGAAGGTAACTGTAAAAGCTTACTTAATGAAGCTAATAGAAGAAATTATCTTTGCCTTCTCCTTCTTATCTCGATTACCTATCAAAACTGACCACTTTGAAAACTCCTTAAATATTCTAAAAAATATCTCATCCTATTTCACTCTGATAGGATATATCCCAGGTCTTATATATTCACTCACAGCGGTCTTTCAAAGTGAGATAGCTATCAGAATAGCAGGACTAGCCTTAGGCTTTTATCTTTTCGACCTCTTCCATTTTGATGGATTATTGGATATGCTCGATGGTTTCTTAAACCAATCGACACGGGAAAAAAGATTGGAAATAATGTCACGTGGAAACGTTGGTCCCTTTGCCGTCTTTTACGGCACTTTATATGTGATTGCCCTTTATACTACATTTTCTACTCTCAATCCTATAGATTACATGTATGCTTCTGTACTTGGCAGATATGCTATGACAATCCTAATTCACATTTCAAAACCAGCTAAAAAAGAGGGCCTTGCAGCCTCGCTTTTCCCACAAAGAAGATCAAGTTTGTTTTTAGCCTTGCTTTTTTCAACTCCTCTTATCCTATCTCCACAAAGATTTACACTGTCCCTCTCCATATCTATTCTGCTAGCCTTCATCATTAAAAGAATATCAGAAATCAAAATCAACGGAATAACAGGAGATGTCCTTGGAGGAACTTGCCTTATAAGCCAGCTAACTATCCTCCTCTCGCTCTCCATACTTTACTGATAGATTAATCCATCATTATACCGCCATCTACATCCATAATCTCACCTGTGATGAAGCTGGCGTAATCTGAAGCCAAGAACAATACGGCATGGGCTATATCTTCAGGTCTCCCAAAACGCCTTAAAGGAATGGTCTCCATAAAGGGCTTTCTTCTATCCTCAGAAAACCCGTTTAGCATCTTAGTCTCTGTAGGACCAGGACATATGGCATTTACATTAACTCCATATGGTCCCCCTTCTCTAGCTAACGCTTTTGTGAAAGCTATAACTCCTCCCTTAGAAGCAGCATAAATGGAGTTTCCAAATATTCCTCCTCCGCGTTTTCCAGCCACAGAAGCAATATTTATTATCTTTCCATACTTTCTTTCTATCATGTGAGGGAAAACAGCGCGACAAGTGTTAAAAACGCCTATTAAATTAACCGCTATAACCCTTTCCCATTCAGAAGGAAGGCACTCAACGAAAGGCTTAGTATAAACTATACCAGCATTATTAACGAGAACATCTATTTTACCATGCTTATTTAGGACTTCATCAATAGCCCTTTTAACCTCATCAAAGTTAGACACATCGACCTTATAAAATTCCCCTTTCCCTCCATGCTCGCTTATCTCATTTACGACAAGCTTTCCCTCTTCTTCAAGAATTTCAAATATAATAACAGTTGCTCCACTAGCAGAAAAAAATAGGGCTATAGATCGTCCTATACCTCTTCCTCCTCCTGTAACTAAAACAACTTTACCAGAGAAATCAAACTTCATAAAATACCCTCCTTAAAGAAAGCTCTTTAAGAGATTTTTTCTCCAGGGCTTTTATGCACATGAACAATTTTCCACCCCTCTGGGAAACGTATAGCAACTCGCGTTTCGTTAATGGTCCTATGCTTTAGCTCTCCTTCCTCCACCACAGTAAGCAAGAGAGTATAGCTAAATATGGCTGTATTACCGTAAACCTGAAGCCTCTTATCTAAGAGATCTATTCGATAAGGTTTACCCCTTGTAGCCCAGGACCTCTCAATCATAAAACGATGAAAAGGCAAACCATCTAAACGATGCGGGGTCACAAACCACTCATAGATCGCAAGATCGCTACTTGTGGTGGCTTCATAAGTGGTCCAATCACCATCGTATATGCTTTTAAGATGTCTCTCAAGAAAAGTCCAAAGCTCCTCTTCCATATCAAACGCCTCCTTTCGGCGAGAAGCTAAATAAAGTAAAGCCAGTTTCTTCATCTAAACCCCTAATTACGTTAACATCGCTTAGCTCCCTTATAACCACCTCAACGGTGACCAAAACTGGGTTTCCTTGCAAGACGTGACCGCCATAAACCCTTCCGTTTCTATCAGCCACAACTGCATGAAGATGAAGAGCTTTTCCCCCACTAGACGCCACTCCAACTATACCGTTTCCACACAAAAGCTCTATGGGGCCATCAATTTCAACTGGATCACAATACTTTACGCCCATCTTATTTTGATCATCTCTTATGGGGTAAACAAATGTAAATTTTCTAAGGCTACCAAGCACTAAATCTATACTACCGCTTGATATACCATGGTCCTCGCATATCCTCAATATACCTTCTATAAGGTCCGTTCCTGGAAAAACCCTACCAACTACGACTCTATTAGATAGAGAGCTTACCGATACGACCCTTACTTCACCCAAAATAACCACCCCTTATTTAAGGGTCACAGTGGGTAACCACATAACTATATCAGGAAAGATTATGCACAGTGTGAGCCCCAATGCTTGAAGCGCAACAAAGGGGACAACTCCTCGATATATATCGGTAGTTTTAACCTCAGGTGGAGCAACTCCCTTAAGGAAGAATATAGCGTAAGCAAAGGGAGGTGTCAAAAAGGACATCTGAAGATTAATAGCTATTAACTCAACGAAATAGAGTGGATCAAATCCGAGATTAACCGCTATAGGAAGAAAAACAGGTATAACTATATAAAGTATTCCTATCCAATCTATAAACATTCCAAGTATAAACACTACAAACATCATCAAAGCTAAAATCCCCCATTTCCCGAGACCTGTAGCTAAAAGAAACGATTCAACTAAAGCTCCGCCTCTCATAAATAGAAAAATCGCTGTAAACATTCCTGCTCCAATTATTACGAAGAAAACCATGGAAGTTATCTTTAAAGTCTCGTAAACTGCTATTTTAAGAACTTTAAGGTTTAATCTTTTGTAAGCCAAAGCTACTATAATTGCACCAAGAGCTCCAACAGCTGAAGCCTCTGTTGGAGTAGCCATGCCTAAGAGAATAGAACCTAACACCCCGACTAGCAAACCAAAAACAGGTATCATATAAATTAAAGTTTGGACTATAAGAGTCTTTTTATCTGCAGCTCTTTCAGCAGCACTTATCGCTGGTGCTACTTCTGGTTTAAGCCAAGATAGGACCAATATATAAACCACATAAAGTCCAGAAAGAAGTAACCCAGGAAATATAGCACCAGCAAAAAGCTTTGCTACAGAAAGGTTACACATCGGACCCATCATAACCAACATTACACTTGGAGGAATAAGTATACCTAACGTCCCACCAGCACAAACTACCCCTGAAGCAAGCCCCTTATCGTAATTTCTCTTAAGCATCGCAGGAAAGGCTATCAAGGCCATCATAGTTACAGAAGCAGCTATTATACCAGTACAAGCAGCAAAAAGCGTACTTATAATTACGGTAGTTATGGCAAGTCCACCTCTAATGGGGCCAAAAAGCTGAAACATAGTACTAAATAACTTTTCCGCCGCCTCACTCTTCTCTAAAATTATTCCCATAAAAACAAAAAGAGGAACCGCTATCAAAACCTCATTTTGCATAACCTCATAAGTTTTCTGAATGAAAAGATCAAATATTCTCGGCCCTCTATATAAGTATCCAAAGAGAACCGCTAAAAACATAAAAGAGAAAGCAAGCCTTATGCCAGCTAGAACCAAGCTTATAACAAGTATCATAGCTATTAAAGCTACCACCTCAGGAGCCATAACTTAAACCTCCTTTTGTTTGAGCTTCTTAACGTTCTTAATAAGCTCTAAAATGCCCTGGAGGAAAACTAAACCGAACCCAAGAGGTATCATTGTTTTAACAGGTCCAGAAGGAAAGCCCCATGTGGTCGTCGAAAGTCTCTCCCCTGTGCTCCATGCATAAGTTGCATATTCTATTCCTTTCCAGGTAAGAATTAACATAACCGGTATAAGCATAATCGAGAAAAATATTATCTCCCATATTAACCTAAACCTTTCAGGCAAAGCGTTAAGTATAATATCAATTCTAACGTGTCTCCCCTCTTGAAGAACCCAACCACCACCTAAAAGAAAAAGGGCGCTAAAAAGCATCCAAGCGGTATCATAAACCCAATCGGTAGGCTTATTTAAAACATACCTTATAAAAACCTCATAAAGAACAACCATATTTAATGGAATTACTAACCATGCTCCTCCTTTACCACAAATCCTTACTAGCTTTTCTATAGAACTAGATAGTACCCCCATTTTTACCCCCTCCATCACCCCTTAGTTTTAAGGGGAGGCATCACAGCAGCTGCCTCCCCCTAAGACTAACTATATATCAAACTTACTAAACTCGTAGAACGGCCTTATCTTCTGGAGGAACTTCTTCTGAGATTCCCAAACCTTCCTAAAGAACTCGTCTTCCTTCGCTTTATCCTCAAGTATCTTAAAAGCTATTTCTCTAGCCTTCTTCTGATCCTCAGGAGAAAGCTTTGTCATCTGAACACCGGCTTGCTTTATCTTCTCAAAAGCCTCCATAGATTCAACCCAAGCTTGGGCATAACCCTCTATAGTAGCTGCTACAGCTGCATTCTTTATTATCTCCTTAAGATCCGGGGAAAGAGCCTCCCAAACCTTTGGATTAATGATGAGCTGGAAGATATTCGAGCTCATATGTATAGGTGGATTAAAGAGGTACTTCGCAACCTCATGCAATCCTAATGCATAGTCCATCGAAGGATAGGCAAATTCAGTAGCATCTATAAGACCTCTCCTTAAAGCGGGAATCACCTCTCCTGCAGGTAATAGCACCACAGAGGCTCCAAGAGCTTTAAAGAGCTCCATGCTTAAACCAGCAGCTCTTATCTTCAATCCCTTGATATCTTCAAGGCTCTTTATGGGCTTCGTGGACCAGATCTCTTCAGGAGGAGTTAAACCCAATGGAAACGCTACAATCGCTCCCTTATACATCTCATTCTGCAACTTTATACCCTCACCGCTATACATCCACACAAAAAGATCATGAAAATCGAATACGCCTCCAGGAAGAGTATAGAAAAGATCACCTGCGGGGAACTCTCCCTTCTGCCAAGCTGGCGTATTCATCCCCACATCCACTACTCCTTTCCTTACCGCATCTAGAACCTCAGTCGCCGGAACGATCTCGCCAGGTTCGTGAAGCCTTACCTTCAATCTACCACCGCTCATTGCATCTACCTTTTCAGCCCATGAAACTATTCCATACTTACCTAATGGAGACTTAAGAGGAAAACAGCTGGCACCTACTAACGTTTTAGTTTGAGCTAAAGCAAAACTAGAAAGAAGGAGCACAAGAACCAAACAAAATACAAACCTCACAACCGCCGCCCTTCTCCACATTTTGACACACCCCCTTCAAAAATCAAAATACATTAAAGAAAAATCATTGATATAGATTACATTTAACATTATAAGTTAAAGCATCTAATATTGTCAATATTTATTTCAAAGTATACAAAGCCAGTTGCTACATTAATATTTTTAAGATAAAATTCTACTAGAAAGCTTTTTGAAGGGGGTGAAAAGCTTGAAAAAGGAGGATTTGCTTTTGCTTTATGAGACAATGGTAAAGATAAGGCTCTTTGATACAAAAGCAGAAGAACTATTTCTACAAGGCAAAATTCCCGGCTTCATTCACTCCTATGTAGGAGAAGAAGCAGTAGCAGCAGGGGTCTCAGCTAACTTACGTCCTGATGATTACATAACAAGCACTCATCGAGGCCATGGACACATGATAGCAAAAGGAGCGGATTTAAAGCTAATGATGGCTGAATTATACGGCAAAAAAACCGGCTACTGTAAGGGTAAAGGTGGATCTATGCATATAATGGATTTCTCGCTTGGAGTCCTAGGTGCAAATGGAGTTGTAGGAGGAGGAGTACCTATAGCGGTCGGAGCTGGAATGGCAATTAAGCTTATTAAGAAGACGGACCAAGTTGTCGTTTGCTATTTCGGCGACGGTGCTTCAAACAGAGGAAGCTTTCATGAAGGATTAAACTGGGCATCAATCTATAGATTACCTGTGGTATTCGTTTGCGAAAACAATATGTATGCCTCAACAGCTTACATGCCAGAAACTACTTCAGTTTTAGATATCTCAGCAAGAGCAGTGGGATACAGTATACCTGGTGTTACAGTTGATGGAAACGATGTCCTTGCAGTATACGAAGCAGCAAAGGAAGCCATTGAGAGAGCAAGAAGAGGTGAGGGACCTACCTTAATAGAGGCAAAAACTTACAGATTAAAGGGGCACTTCGTTGGAGATCCCGAGCTATATAGAACAAGGGAAGAGGTTAAAAAGTTCTGGGAAAAGGAACCTATAGGAAGATTTGAAAGCAAACTCTTTAGCGAGGGGGTTCTAACCGAAGAAAAGAAGAGGGAGATATGGACTAAAGTGGAAAGGGAAATTGAAGAAGCTATAAAGTTCGCAGAGGAAAGTGAACTTCCTCCACCTGAAGATGCACTAACGGATCTATTCGTAGATGATAGAGGCTATGATTACTAGGAAAGGGGGGAAAAGGATGAGAGAGATAACGTTCGCTGAGGCTATTTGTGAGGCAATCCGAGAGGAAATGGAGAGAGACCCCACCATATTCACATATGGTGAAGACATAGCTAAGCAAGGAGGCATATTTGGAACCTATAAATGTATACTAGGAAAGTTTAAAGATAGAATAATAGATACACCAATATCTGAAGAAGTGATATACGGATCAGCAGTTGGAGCCGCATTGGCTGGAGCAAGACCTGTTGTTGAGTTTCACTTTGCAGATTTCATATTCACTGGAATGTGCTCTGTAGTTAACCAGATAATGAAGATAAGATATATGTCAGGCGGGCAAGGAAAGCTTCCAATAATACTAAGAGGACCAGACGGCGTAGCAAGGGCAGCAGCAGCACATCATTCCCAGTCTATAGAAACCATCTTTATGCATATCCCTGGAATAAAAGTCGTTATTCCTTCTACACCCTATGACGCAAAGGGTTTAATGAAAACCGCCTTAAGAAGCGATGATCCTGTAATCTTCTTTGAACATAAGAGGCTTTACAAGACAAAAGGGTTAGTTCCTGAAGAAGAGTATTTTATACCGTTTGGCAAAGCTGATATAAAAAGAGAAGGAAAAGATGTAACAGTAATAGCTACTTCAAGAATGGTATTAGAAGCTTTAGAAGCAGCAAAAGAGCTTGAAAAGGAAGGGATAGACATCGAGGTAATAGACCTAAGAACCTTGGTTCCCTGGGATAAAGAAACAGTAATTAACTCTGTTAAAAAGACTCACAAGGTTATTATAGCCCATGAAACATGGAGAAGAGCAGGTTGGGGAGCAGAGATAGCAGCCACGATATATGAGGAAGCTTTTGAGTATTTAGATGCTCCTATAAAGAGAATAGGAGCAAAGAATGTCCCGCATCCGTTTTCTCCCCCCCTCGAGGATGCGGTTATTCCCCACAAAGATGATATAATAAGGGCGGCAAAAGAGATTTCAAATCTTTAATAAGGAGGCAAAAAGAATGTATGAGCTCTTAATGCCTAAGTTCGGACTAACAATGGAAGAAGGAAAAGTAGAACGATGGTTAAAAAAAGAAGGTGAAAATATTAAAAGGGGAGAAGCTATTGTTGAGATATCATCAGAAAAAATAACTAATGTAGTAGAAAGCCCTATTGATGGTATACTGGCTAAAATCCTTGTAAAAGAAGGAGAAACTGCTAAGGTTGGAACTCCTATCGCCATAATAGCTCTATCAAGGGAAGAGTATGAAAGCTTAAGTTCACAAACTGAATCAGGAAAGGTAGCAACCGAGGAGGAAATAAACGCTTCACCCTTAGCTAAGAGAATAGCAAGAGAGAAGGGAATAGACCTAAAGCTAGTAAAAGGAAGCGGTGAGGGGGGAAGAATCACAAAAGAGGACGTGCTTAAGTTTATAGAGTCTATGGAGAAAAAGACGGAAGCCCCAACCTATAAAGAAATCCCTCTAACCTCTATAAGGAAAACCATAGCTGAAAGGCTTTCTAAATCTTTCCACACAGCAGTTCCCGTAACCGAAACCATGGAAATAGATGTAACTGAACTACTCAGAGAGTTTAAAAAACGAAAAGAATCCTCAAATGTTAAAATAAGCTTAACCGCAGTATTCGTGAAGCTACTGAGCAATTTAATTCCTGAGTTTCCTCAATTTAATGCGCACTTCGATGGAGAAAAGCTTAAAGTCTTTGAAAACATTAATATAGGAGTAGCCTTTGATACGCCCGAGGGACTTTTAGTTCCAGTTATAAAAAACGTTAATAAAAAGACCCTCGAAGATATAGCAAAAGAGCTTTCTGAAATAGCAGAAAAAATAGAAAGTAAGAAATATACCTTGGATGACATAACAGGATCCACCTTTACGATATCTAACCTTGGAATGCTAGAAATAGATATATTCACACCCATTATAAACCCACCAGAGGTAGCGATACTTGGAATAGGGAAAATAAGAAAGGTCCCGGAAATTAATGAAGATGGTATAAGGTTTAGAGAAAAAATATGGTTTTCTTTAACCTTTGACCATAGAGTAATAGATGGAGCACCTGCAGCAAGATTCTTAAAGAGACTCGCGGAGCTCTGCAAAGAACCAAAGCTATAGCATAAGGGCCCCGGAAGGTGTTTCCGGGGCCCTTATGCTATTTCCTTAATCTAATAAGACTGGCTAAGCCTCCTGGGCAAAACCTTAACATTAAAAGCAAGAGAAAACCATAAAAGAGCAACCTATATTGCGCAAGCGGTCTCAATATTTCTGGAAGAGCTCCCAGAAAGAAAGCACCTATAATGCTTCCCTTTATCGTGCCTACACCACCAAAAACGAGCATGGAGAGAAAGGTAACAGAAAGAGGAAAGCTAAAGTCATCAGAGCTTATGAATCCCATAAAATGAGCATAAAGAGCCCCTGAAGCACCAGCATAAGCGCTACCCAAAACGAATGCCATGAGCTTAAACCTCACAGGATTTATCCCAATCACATTAGCAGCAAGTTCATCTTCCCTTATAGTCTCTGAGGCAAGCCCAGCCCAAGATCTATAAAACTTAAAGGATAAAATAATACCAACTAAAAGCACTATCAGTACTATTAGTGAGTAATACCCTCCCCTAAACACAAACTCTCCAATTCGAGGCTTAGGAATACCTCCAATGCCTAAAGCAGCTCCAAAAAATGGAACATAAAGAAAAATAGCCTGAACTATAAAGTTTATGCCTATGGTAGTTATCGCAAGGAAGTCATCCCTAACTCTCAAACTTGGAAGTCCCAAAAGAAAACCTATAACAGCAGAGATTAAAACCGCAAGGGGAAAAGAAAACCAAAAGGGAAACCCAGCTTTAGTAGAAAGAAGAGCGGAAGCATAAGCCCCTATACCCATAAAGGCAGCATGCCCCAGAGAGATCTGCCCAGCATATCCTAAGATTATATTTAAGCCTAAAACAGCTATAGAGTTTATCATAAGAGTGGTTAAGACAGTGTAAAGATAACCCACCTAGCTATCCCCTCCTCCCAAGCAAGCCTTGAGGCTTAAGCAAAATAACCACTATCATTGCTATAAATGCTAAAGCATCCCTTGGAAGAGGAATTTCAGCATAACCAATAAGAAGAGTTTCTGCCATACCTAAAAGAAGAGAAGCAATCACAGCTCCTGGAACGCTACTCAAACCCCCAACGACTATCAGAGCCAGGGATTTATAAGCTGGCATATCACCCATACTTGGATAGACCTGATTGTAATTAATCCCTACAAGTATCCCAGCTATAGCAGCGAAAGCAGATCCCAAGGCAAAGGTTAAGGCGACAACCTTTTTAGAATCTACTCCGCTTGCCTCAGCCATCTCCATATCTTGACTTGTAGCTCGCATCATTAAACCAAAACTAGTCTTGGAAGTTAAAAACCACTGAAAAAGAAGTATAACTGCCGTAACCGAAAATATAAGCACCTGAATCGGAGCTATAGATACTCCAGCCACGTTAATCGAGGGAAGGCGTATAACCACAGGGAAAGAAAGAGGGTATGGACCAGCTATTAACCTACATATCTCTCCTATGGATAGAAACATCGCTATTCCAGCTATTAACGGTACGAATGGAGGAAACCTAAGAAGAGGATAGTAAACGAATCTTTGAATGGCTACCCCTATAACAGCGCAAAGAGCCATTGAAAAAATAGATGAAATCAAGAAACTCTCGGTTAGATTAAAAAGGTAAAGCCCAATATAGGCACCTATAGTGTAAATACCAGCATGAGCAACATGAAGTATCCTTAATATACCATAAACCATAGCTAACCCCATAGTTATTAAAGCATATATACTACCTATAGAAATACCATTAGCTATTTGCTGCCAGAGCAAAGCCTACCCCCCTCTCTTTATAAGAAGAAGTATCGAAAAAACTATTAAACCACCGCTAAGGAAATGAGACAGGCTAAGCTTCTCAGAAAAAAATAAAAAAGCAAGAAAAGTTGTCATGGGGATTTCAGAAAGCGCGCCAATGCTTGCCTTACCAGCTTCAAGATATTTAAAAGAAAAGAGGAAAAACATATAAGGTAAAAAGGTACAAAAGAAGCTTAAAATGAGAAGATAACCGAATTCAGCCTCTGTGGGAATTCTCACCTTACCCTCAGCTATAAGTAAGACAACAAAGAGAAATATTGCTCCAAAAAGAAACCCCCAAAAAAGGGTCTTTAAGCTTTCGATCTTCCCTGAAAACTTTCTTCCTATTAAAGCATAAGAGGCATTACCGATCGCAGAGATCAAGGCCCAAAAGTAACCTTCAGGAGAAAACACGATATCCCCTCCCAAGATGATTACCAAACCTATCATGGACAGAAAAAGAGATAAGAGCTTTACCCTAGTTATCCTTTCCCCTAAAAAGATCCTCCCTAAAACCACTACCAATGAGGGAAACGTATAGAGGATTAAAAGCGCAGTAGCTATCTTAATATATTTTATAGAAGCAATAAAACCCAAGTAATTGAACCCTACTCCTATACTGCCAAGAAGCGCAAGATAGAAGAAATCACCTTTCTTTATACCACGAAGAAAGCCTTTTTTCGAAAGATAAAGATAAGCCCCAACTATAAGACAGGCTAACAAGGCTCTCCAAAAAACCACCTCATAAGGTGACATTCCTGCCTTGAAAAGGATCCTTCCTAATATAGCTATATTAGCCCAGAAAAACGCAGCTAGGAAAACAAAAACATACCCTTTCAAACTATCAGAATAAACCATTTACAGCGCCCTCCACTTCCTCCAAAAAAAGATCCCCCTTCAAGATCTTTTCAACCTTTGATATATCTATATATAGGGGAGAATCTTCCACAAGAAACGGTACTTCTTCCCTTATCATAGAATAGGCCTTAATTGTGCCTTTTCCAGGCTTTAAAGGGCTTCTAAAATCTATACCCTGACAAGCTACAAGCATTTCAATAGCCAAGACTTTATATACATTGTCAATAATATTAAGAAGCTTTAAACCCGAATTCATACCCATACTTACATGATCCTCTTGATTGGCAGAAGTAGGAATAGAATCCACAGCCGCCGGATGAGCCAAGACTTTATTCTCAGACACCAGGGCTGCAGCTACATATTGAGGAATCATGAATCCAGAGTTCAATCCCTTAGAGAAAATCAGAAAGTCCGGCAGGTTACTTAAATGCCCATCAACTAATCTTGCTACCCTTCGCTCTGAAATGTTAGCTACCTCAGATAAAGCTATAGAAAGCAGATCCATACCTATAGCTAATGGCTCTCCATGAAAGTTACCTCCAGAAAGTATCTCCTTATCCTCGGGAAAAACAAGGGGGTTATCAGTAACAGAGTTAAACTCTCTCTCTAAAATTCCTCTTAAAAAAGATAGCGCATCCCTTGCAGCCCCATGAACTTGAGGAGCACATCTTATAGAATAAGCATCCTGAGTCCTCTCCCTAGGTGAAAGATAAATTATTTCACTTCCCTCAATAAGCTTTAAAACGTTAGAGGCACAGGCCTCTTGCCCTGGATGAGGACGAAGTCGATGAATCCTCAAGTCAAAAGCGTCTGGAATACCCTTTAAAGCTTCTATGCTCAATGAAAGAGAAACATCAGCAAGCTTAAGGATCTTTGAAGCCTCATAAAGAGCAAAACCACCCACCGAAGCCATCATTGAAGTCCCATTTATTAAGGCTAAGCCTTCCTTCGCATCAAAAACTATCGGAGGCAAGAGCTCCTCCTTAAAGGCTAAAGATGCAGGAAGTAGTTTCCCTTTATAGAAGACATTCCCTTCTCCCATCATCGCTAAAGCTATATGAGCAAGAGGGGCTAAATCTCCACTAGCGCCAACTGAACCTTTCATAGGAACATATGGACAGATATCTCTATTTATCATCTCCGCCAAAAATTCAAGAATTTCGTATCTAACACCAGAATACCCTTTGGCTAAAGCATTAAGCCTTAAAAGCATAGCTCCTTTAACTATGGAAGGGGGAAATGGATCTCCAACTCCACAGGCATGACTTCTTACAAGATTCCTCTGTAATTCCTTGATTTTATCAGTAGGTATGGCTACCTTAGCGAGATCTCCAAAACCCGTAGTTATTCCATAAATGATCTTCTTAGAAGATATTGCCTCCTCAACTACCCTTCTTGACTTGTCCACCTTTTCCTTAACACCCGAAGCTATTCTTACTTTCCAACCATATTTAGCAACTTTAACAAAATCCTCAATCCGAAGGTTTTCTCCATCTATCACAACTTCTTTCATCTTAGTATCCCTCCAAATCAAAGGATGAATCTATTCTCAGCTCCACAAAAGACACACCTTTTCCCCTCAAGATTTATCTCAATAATGCTATAGCCGCTTCTTTTCAAAACAGGCTTACCACAACTTAAGCAATAAGTAGTTTCATATTTTTCCTCCCAGATATTGCCTAAGTAAACATAAGGCATCTTACTTCTTGCTATCTCATAGGCCCTATAAAGTCTTGAAAGTGGCGTCGGAGGATTAGACATTTTATATTGTGGGAAATACCTTGAAAAGTGAAGAGGAATTAGAGGATCTATCTCATAAACTAGATTCACCACCAGCTTAATATCCTCATCAGAGTCGTTTTCACCTGTAACAAGGAGATTGGTAACCTCAACGAGACATGAGGAATTCGCCAGCTTTATCGTCCTTAAGACCGGATCAAGCCTTCCTCCGCATAAACGCTTATAAAAATCATCATTTGAAGCTTTAAGATCTATATTCATAGCATCTATGAAAGGAAGAAGTTCCCTTAAGGGAGCCTCTTCTATAAAGCCATTGGTAACAAGAACATTTTTAAGCCCTCTCTCTTTAGCAAGCTTAGCTGTATCATAGACGAATTCATACCAGATCGTTGGCTCGTTATAAGTATAAGCTATACCAATACTCTTATAAGCTATAGCCGCTTCAACTATTCTATCAGGAGGTACATACTCAGTTCTCACCTCTCCTCGAACAAGATGCCAGTTTTGGCAAAACTTACAGGAGAAATTACAGTAAAGCGTTCCTATAGACAGAATCTTGGTACCAGGATAAAAATGATAAAGGGGCTTTTTCTCAATAGGGTCCATATTTATAGCCGCACACTCACCGTATATCCTTGTAAAAAGCTTTCCTCCTTTATTTTCCCTAGCTCTACATAATCCTAAAGCTCCATCAGGAATTACACAGTTATGAGGACACAAAAGGCATTTTACCCTCTTTTCCTGGAGAGCTTCATAAAAAAGCGCTTCCTTAGGTATCACTTACTTATACCTCCTGACCGTAAATTTATAAATCCTTTTTGACTCTCCAGGAAGAATACCTGCCTTTCTGGAGGCAATTTCTATCTGCTCTTCAACTGTATCTACCCCTTCAAGATCGGGAAGAAGAAGACCTTTTCTACCATCAGAAGCTTCAACTATAACTCCGTAAAGCTTAGGATCAAGCTCGGCTAAGTCATCAACAGGCTCCGGTTCTGTTAAGATATCCACAGAGTACTCTAAAAGGGGTAATTCATCTTCTCTAACGGGATCAAAGCGAGGATCCTCGCTACAAGCAGCTATAGCATTCCTTATTACCTCCTCAGCGACATTTCTACAAGTAGGAAGATAAGTACCTATACAACCCCTTAACTTCCCCTTCTTTTTTATGGAAACGAATACTCCAGCCCTCTCCTTCATCTCGGGAGTCAATTCTGAGGGGGGAGGCGGAGATATAACCTTACCCTGTTTAACATAAGACTCAACCGCCTTTCGAGCTAATCTCACCAGAGGATGCTCTTCCCAAACCAGCCTCCTTTGAGGATATATAGCTGCTACACAATAGCCAACACCAAAAGGACCCTCGTAAGATAAAATCTCCGTTTTTACTTCCCATTTATCAAAGGCACCAAACAAAATAACGATCGGTCTGTAACCACACTCACCAGCCTCTTCCAGGAAATAAGGATCCATATTTAGAATATCCTCTTTTCTAAAACCCTTTATTATCTCCACTATCCTCCTATCAAACTCCCTACCCTGAGGAGAGTATCCAGCAGGAGCATCATGAGTTAATCTATGGGATAGATCACCGCTGGCTATAATGCATGTAGGAACCGGATCCCTAGAAAGAAACTCCTCCAAAAAAGCGCCGATTTCGTAAAGAGTATGTGAAGGAAGAAAAGCAAAACTTAAAACAACTATAGGAATACTCGCCTTAACTCCTAAAAGATAGTAAAGAGGAACTAAAGTACCATGATCTAATCGAGAGTTTCTTATAAAATCGACAGGGAGGCGTTTATCTTGAGCTTCTCTAACAAAACGCTCCACAAAATCTCTATCTGAGGGATAAGAGAAATCCCTCGGTCCCCCAAACTGCCCCAAGCTACCTTTAAAACCATCAGCCCAAAGAACTCCAAGAGCGTCACCAAGAACTATATTATGAGGAGTTATAATTATAAGCCTTTTAACATCTATCTCCTTAAGTTTTTTAGCAAGCTTTCTTAAACTATCAACGGTACTCTTAACCTTTTCAAGCTCAAGCCCACCTATCTCAGGGATTATTATAGGCGGATGGGGGGTTAACGCACCTAATACCAATCCCATAACTAGGTCACCCCCTTCAAAGAATCAGCATGGCATCGCCAAAGCTATATAGGCGATACCTCTCCCTAACAGCTATTTCATACGCCCTTTTCAAAAACTCCTCACCTGCAAAAGCCGAAACCAAGGCCAGCAAGGTCGTCCTTGGAAGATGAAAGTTAGTTATAAGACCGCTTATGATCCTAAAATTAAAGCCGGGAAGAATAAATAAGTCAGTCCATCCTCTCCCAGGAGATATGAAACCTTCACTATCGCAAACGCTCTCTAAAACCCTTGTGGTGGTCGTCCCAACAGCTATAACTCTTCGTCCCTCTTTCAAAGCAGAATTAACCTCTAAAGCACATTCTTCAGAAACCTCATAATACTCAGGGGGAACTTTGTGTTCACTCACATCTCCTCTCACAGGAAGAAAAGTAGCAGCACCAACGTGAAGAACAAGAAAAGCAGTCCTTACACCCATCTTCCTAAGCTCTTCTAACAGCCTTTCAGTAAAGTGAAATCCTGCAGTTGGAGCAGCAACTGATCCAGGAACTTCAGCATAAACAGTTTGATAACGATTAGGATCCTCCACATCTTTCTTTATATAAGGAGGAACAGGTACTTCCCCTATTCTATCAAGCAACTCCAGAAACTTCTCCCCTCCAACTGAGAAACGAACCCTTCTAAAGCCCTCTTCTAAAACCTCCTCAACCACACAAGTTAAACCATCCTCAAACACAACTTCAGTTCCCTTTTTAAGCCTCTTAGCTGGTCTGGCTATAACCTCCCACAAACTATCATCAAATCTTCTTATAAGTAGAAGCTCTACTTTAGCGCTACCACCCTTCTTTGTTCCTAAAAGCCGAGCTTTTATAACCTTGCTTTTATTAAAAACGAGAAGATCCCCCTCTTTTAAGAATCGCGGTAACATATAAAATATCGCATGTTCTATTGTCCCTTCTTTTCTCCTTAAAACCATCAATCGTGAGTGATCTCTCGGACTAATAGGCTCCTGAGCTATAAGCTCTTCTGGAAACTCGTAGTCAAAAATTTTAAATTCACCTCCTAAAAATCAAATTCAAAAGCAAAGTTAACACCAAACTTAAAACTAGACTTGTAACTATGGGGAAGTAGATCACCATTCCCTTTCTCTCTACATATATATCTCCTGGAAGCTTACCGATATAAGGAATCTTTGGAGCGAAAGTTAATACAAGCCCTGTAATAACTATTATCAGACCAAAAATTATCAAGATTTTACCCAAAGATTCCATTGCAACCCCTCCTTTTCCAGATTTCATAAGCTCTTTGGGTCGCAACTCTTCCTCTTTTAGTCCTCTCTATAAAGCCCATTCTCATGAGATAAGGCTCATACACCTCAGATATAGTATCAGGCTCTTCATTTAAAGCCGCTGCAAGAGTCTCTATACCAACAGGACCACCGGAAAACTTCTCTATTATGATTGAGATAAGCCTCCAATCCGTCAGATCCAACCCATAAGGATCTACACCATAAAAATCTAATGCCCTTAAAGTAAGCTCCCTATCTATGAACTCTCTTCCTTCAACCTGAGCATAATCTCTTATCCTCTTTAATAACCTATTTACTATTCTCGGAGTCCCTCTACCTCTTATGGCCACCTCCTTAGCAGCCTCTTTTGATATCTCTACTCCCAATATCATAGCTGAACGAAACACTATCTGTTCAAGCTCCTCTACAGGATAAAAATCTATCCTTTCTATAACACCAAATCTACTCCTTAAGGCACCAGTTAAAAGGCCAAGCCTTGTCGTCGCTCCTATAAGAGTAAAAGGAGGAAGATCTATACTTATAGTTTTAGCCATCACTCCCTTACCTACAACTATATCAATCCTATAATCCTCCATAGCAGAGTAAAGCATCTCCTCACAAGATCGGGGTATTCTATGGACCTCATCTATAAAAAGAACACTACCCTTCTCAAGGCCACTTAATATAGCTGCAAGATCTCCAGCCCTTGAAATAGATGGACCACTTAGCTGAAAAAACGGAGAAGATAGCTCATTAGCTATAATACTCGCCAATGTCGTCTTACCTAGACCTGGTGGACCGTAAAACAGTATGTGATCTGGAGAATCTCCACGAGCCTTTGAGGCCTCTATAAGTAAAGATATCCTCTTTTTAAGCTCCCCTTGACCAATAAAATCAGCAAGCGTTTTCGGCCTTAAGGATTTCTCCCAAGCTTCCAACGCTTAATTGTCCCCCTTAAGGAAAGATAAAGCCTCTTTCACCAAATCCTCAACCTTCCTAGAACCAATCCCATACCTTGCTAACTTTAAGATTGCCATATTAGCTTCCCTCTCGCTATACCCTAAACTTAAAAGGGCATCCTTGACCTCAGAGAAAATTCCCTCGCCACTTAATAGCTCACCCTTAAGCTCAAAGATAATCCTTTTAGCTCTTTTCTCCCCAACCTTAGGAATAGAAGAGAGAAGAACCACATCCTCCCTCTCAATAGCATCTAAAAATTCCTTCCAAGAAAACTTCTCTAAAATCTCAAAGGAGATCCTAGTTCCTATTTTCGTTATACTTAAAAGCCTCTCAAAAAAATCCCTATCTTCCCTCCTTAAAAATCCAAAAAGCTCAAGCCTTTCCCCTTTGTAGTTCAGGTAAACATAAAGTAGAACCTCATCCCCTTCCCGAATTAAGGAAAGGTCTCTCGAAACAACAAAAACCTTAAAACCAAAACCATTTACGTCAAGAAATAACTCTTTCTCCTTTTTTTCAACTGCCTTTCCCCTCAGATAATCTATCATTAAAAGAACTACACCTCTTTAGATAAGTCAAACCACATATAGCTAAGGCCGCTGCATCAAACTCATGCGATGTAGAAAAACTTAAACCAAAAAACCTCTTTAAAACCTCTGCTATTTCCTTCTTAGAAGCTCTTCCCCAGTTGGTTAAAGCTTTCTTAAGCTCAAGAGGAGAGATCTCTAAAAGTTTAATTCCTCTTTGAGCACATAAAAGAGATACAACTCCTCTTACCTCTCCCACTTCCATAGCGCTTTTAACATTTTTATGAAAAAAGACCTTCTCCATACAGACAAGAAAAGGGGAGTATATCCTTACCTCCTCTTCTAAACGCTCATATATAATTTTTAATCTCTCTGCTTTTTCAAGGTCTGGATAGGTATACAGCGTATCAGATTTAAGAAGCTTAAAACCCTCTTCTAGTATCACATAACCTAGTTCTCTTAAACCCGGATCAATTCCCATTACCCTCACGCTGCAGCACCGATCTTCTCCATTATTTCATCAGGTATGTCAAAGTTAGCATATACATGCTGAACGTCATCGTGATCCTCAAGCGCCTCCATTAGCTTAAGCATCCTTACAGCATCCTCTCCCTCAAGACGAGTAGTGCTCTTTGGAATCATAGTTACTTCGGCCCGCACAGGCTTAATTTTAGCCTTTTCGAAAGCTTCTCTAACAGCCATGAAATCTTTAGAGTCAGTAATAACCTCGATAGTTCCATCGCTTTGAACTCTAACATCTTCCGCCCCTGCATCGAGAGCTACTTCCATTACCTTGTCCTCACTAACCCCTTCGAAACTCAAAATCCCTTTTCTCTCAAATACCCAGCTCACGCAACCAACCTCGCCAAGGCTTCCACCGTATCTACTGAAAATATGTCTTATCTCCGCCGTTGTCCTATTCCTATTATCAGTCATAGCTTCAACCAAGACAGCAACACCACCAGGCCCATAACCCTCATAGCTGACTTCCTCATAGGCAGCACCTGGGATTTCGCCTGTTCCACGCTGAATAGCTCTTTTTACATTCTCCGAAGGCATATTAACTTCACGAGCCCACTGGATAGCAAGCCTTAACCTAGGATTCTTTTCCGGATCCCCTCCACCCTCACGGGCTGCTGTAATTATAGCTCTTATAACTTTAGCAAAAAGCTTTCCTCTCTGAGCATCAACCTGGGCCTTCCTATGTCTAATATTTGCCCACTTAGAATGACCCGCCATGAAAAAACACCTCCCTATTTCTTGAAGAGGAGTACCTTTGGAGGCATCCTCTTATGATCGCTTCTCTTTCTCATTCCCTCGATTTTTCTAACTATATCAGGATCAGCTTTACCCTCAAGAAGATATTTATCAAGAACTTCGTAAGTTATGCCCATTTCCCCCTCATCGGTTTGTCCATCCCAAAGTCCAGCAGTTGGCGGTTTATGTATTATTTTCTCCGGAACACCGAGATGTCTAGCAACCTCTCTCACCTCAGACTTAACCAAACTTCCTATAGGAAGTATATCAACTCCACCATCCCCATACTTAGTGAAATATCCAACCTCAAGCTCACTCCTATTCCCAGTTCCGACCACAAGATAGTTAAGCCTATTTGCAAAGTAGTAAAGGGTTATCATCCTTAAGCGAGGCTTAATATTAGCCAAAGCAATGTCTCCCCTCTTATCAACTTCACCTAAGATATTAAGAAAAGCCTCGTAAATAGAAGAGAGATCTACCAGTCTATAAGGAATTTCAAAAGCTTTAACAAATTCTAAAGCATCACTAAGATCTGATGAAACAGAACGACAAGGCATTATGAGCCCAAGCATATTTTCCCCCATTGCTCTCTTCAATAGTAGGGCAACCACGGCAGAGTCAACCCCACCACTTATACCAACAACCCCCCCTTTAGCTCCAGCCTCTCCTATTTCATCCCTGATCCAGGAAACAGCTCTCTCAACAAACTCAGCTGCGTCAAACATGTTGATCCCTCCATAGCTTAAGTGACTAAAAACTATTATAACACAGCTATGTTATAATATAATTTGCTTTCTTCAATATTAAGGAGGTGTTTCTTTTTGTATTTTAAACCCTTCAAGGTAGAGGCATGGCTTAACGAGCATGAACCAAAGGCTAAATATCACCTTGGAGAAACATCGATAGCTCCCTTATCCCTAAGGGAACTTAAAGAAATTACCGATTTCCGATGGGAAGAGCTACTTGACATAAAACTTGACTATGGAGAAATTCAAGGGATAAGCATTCTTAGAGAGGAAGTTTCAAAGCTTTTTCTTAATACAAACCCTGAGGAGGTATTGATCACAAACGGATCTATAGAAGCAAACTTTCTTGCCATAGCTGCTCTCTCTGAAGAATGTGAAACCTTTTTAGCCGAATTTCCAGAATATAATCAGCTTTATGAGCTACCTAAAGCATTTGGGAAAAAAGTTAAGCTTTACAGGCTTAAAAGAGAAAATGGATTCTCAGTAGATGTAGAAGAACTATTAGAAACCGCTAGAGACTCTCAAGCAGTTATCTTGAACCATCCACACAATCCCACGGGAGCAGCTCTCGAAGAGGAAAAGATGCAATATATAATAGAAAACCTGATTAAGGCCGGTAAGAAGATAATGTTTGATCAAGTTTATCTTAACCTCTCAAAAGAAAATCCTATAACACCATCAGCAAGGAAGCTTTCTAATGAAGTAATAGTCACAGGAGGACTCTCAAAAAGCTTCGGTTTACCTGGTTTAAGAATAGGCTGGATAATCGCTCCAAAAAGCTTCATAGAGAGATGCTGGAAGATCAGAGATTATGTTGCGATATCCATCTCTCCATTAAATCAGTTTTTAGCTTATAAAGCGCTTCAGAATAAAGACAAAATTCTTAAAAGAAGCAGAGATATATTGAGGAAAAACTTTGATATAATCTCCAATTGGATGGAAAAAAACAGGGACATTATAGATTGGATTCCTCCAAAAGAAGGTTGTGTTTGTTTCCCTTGGTTAAAGAAAGTAGAGAATAGCGAGGATCTTTGTAAGGCTCTCATGGAAAGAGACAGTGTTCTTCTTGTACCCGGAAGCTGCTTTGATATGCCCGAGCATATAAGAATCGGTTTTGGTTTTGAAAGCGAAATTTTAATCAAGGGGCTCGAAGTGTTAGAAAAATTTTTAAGGAGGGATATAGATAATTTATGATAGCCCCTGAAAGGATTAGAAACTTCTGTATAATAGCCCATATAGATCATGGAAAATCAACCCTGGCTGATCGATTTCTTGAGATCACAGGAACCATACCGGAAAGGAAAATGGTAGAGCAATACCTCGATATGCTTGAAATAGAAAGAGAAAGAGGCATAACCATCAAAGCTCAACCGGTTAGAATGGAGTACAAAGGATATGTTCTAAATCTTATAGATACACCAGGCCATGTAGACTTCACTTATGAGGTATCTCGCTCCTTAGCCGCATGTGAGGGAGCAATACTTGTCGTGGACGCAACCCAGGGAGTAGAGGCTCAGACTGTAGCAAATGCCTTCCTTGCTATAGAAAGTAATCTTGAGATAATCCCGGTAATAAACAAAATAGACCTTCCAAATGCCGATCCCGAAAGAGCTAAAAGAGAAATAGAGGAAGCCATAGGGTTAGACGCCTCTGGAGCAATACTTGCAAGCGCAAAGGAAGGAATAGGAGTAGAAGAAATATTAGACACGGTTATAAAACAGATACCTCCTCCAAAAGGAGACCCTAATGCCCCTCTAAGAGCACTCATATTCGACTCAATTTATAACAGCTATAGAGGTGTTGTAATTTACATAAGAGTCAAGGATGGGACAATAAAGGCTGGCCAAAAAATAATCATGATGTCTACAGGAAATATTTACGAGGTAGAAGAGGTTGGAATCTTTACACCTCATATGAAGCCTATAAATGAGCTTGGCCCAGGCGAGGTTGGATACGTTATAGCAGGAATAAAAGAGATAAGACAAGCTCGAGTTGGAGATACTATAACCGATGCCTCAAACCCAGCGAAAGAACCCTTACCAGGCTACAAAAAGGTAAAACCGGTGGTTTTTTGTGGTGTTTATCCTGTAGATAGAAATGATTTTGAAAACCTAAGAGACGCTCTTGAAAAGTTAAGATTGAACGATGCTTCCATTTATTTTGAGCCAGAGTCATCAGCAGCTTTGGGAGCAGGTTTTCGATGCGGATTCCTAGGAATGCTTCATATGGAGGTAGCTTTAGAGAGACTAAGAAGAGAGTTTGAACTCGACCTTATAGCTACCGCACCTAACGTAGTATACAAGGTAGTAAAACACTCTGAAGAGGTTTTAGAGATAGATAACCCTGCCAAGTTTCCACCTCTGGGAGAGATAAGAGAAATACAGGAGCCTTTCGCTAGAGTAACCATATTCACTCCAACAGAATTCGTTGGAAACATAATGTCCTTCCTTCAGGAAAGAAGAGGTTCTTTCAAAAGCATGGATTACTTAAGTCCAGAAAGGGTCATGCTTATATACGAGGTTCCGCTTGCGGAAATAATCATCGACTTTCACGATAAACTAAAATCGCTAAGCAAAGGATACGCATCAATGGATTACGAACCTATAGGTTATAAAACTTCTGATTTGGTAAAAGTAGATATACTCATTCATTATGAACCTGTAGATGCCTTCTCCTTTATAGTCCACAGGGAGAAAGCCTACCATAAGGCTTTAGCTCTCCTTCAAAAGCTAAAAGAGATGATACCTCGTCAGCTATTCGAAGTAGCGATCCAAGCAGCTATAGGAAAAAAGGTTATAGCAAGAGTCGATATTAAACCTTTAAGAAAAGATGTTCTTGCAAAATGCTACGGTGGAGATGTAACAAGAAAGAAAAAGCTATTAGAAAAGCAAAAGGAAGGTAAAAAGAGAATGAAAGCCTTAGGAAAGGTAAATGTCCCAACAGAGGCCTTCTTAGCTTTAATGAAGCTAGAGAAAGAATGATAGCCCTTTATGTGCATGTTCCTTTTTGTATAAGAAAGTGTAAATATTGTAATTTCTTTTCTATTCCCTTTGAAGATCAATTATCTCAAAGATATCTAAGAAATTTATTTAAAGAGATAGATTTCTGGCGCGAGAAACTATCCGAAAAGGTAATAAAAACCATCTATATAGGTGGAGGAACACCAACCGTATATGACGAAGAAACGTTAGTTCTAATACTAAGAAAAATTAAAGAGAGCTTCAATATAAGTGAAAACGCTGAGATAACAGTCGAAGCTAACCCTAAAACCATAAACGAAAAGAAGCTTAAAGGCCTTAAAGAGGAAGGGGTAAACAGGCTAAGCTTAGGAATACAGAGTCTAAATGACAGGCTACTCAAAATCTTGGGAAGACCTCACTCAGCTCAAGAGGCTATAGAGGCAATGGAACTTGTTAGTAAAGTTAACTTTAAGAGCTGGAACGTAGATTTAATATATGCTATACCAACCCAAACTTTAGATGAATGGGAAAAAACGCTAAGGGAGGTGCTTTCCTTTTCCCCTCCGCATCTTTCACTTTATAGTCTAATTCTCGAAGAAAAAACCCCCTTATACGAGGAAATTAAATCAGGGCTATATGAACTTCCGGAAGATGAAGGATATGAAGCTTTCACTATGGCAAAGAACCTCCTTAAAGAGAAAAATTATATACACTATGAGATTTCTAACTTTGCCATTGAAGGGCACTTTTGCCAACATAACATTACTTACTGGAAAAACGAACCCTATATAGGAATAGGACCGGGAGCTTCCTCTTTTTACGAAGGATGGAGATTTAAAAGGGAAGAAAACTTTGATTGGTTCTTAGGATATTCAGAGGTTATAAGGATAGACAAGGAAGAGGAAATGAAGGAAACCATATTTATGAACTTAAGAATGTTAGAAGGCATAGATAAAGAGGGCTTCTTTAAAAGGTTCGGCATTAGGATAGAAGAAAAATATAAAGAAATTATAGAAAAATTGAAAAAAGAGGGACTTCTTGAAGAAGATCAAAATAGAATAAAGCTAACCGAAAGGGGTCTTCTTCTTGGAAACCAGGTTTTTGAAAGTTTTGTTTAGCTACATTGGGCTTTTCTTAACGATCTGGTTAAAGAGAGACTTAGCTATAGCCTACATGCTTTATCTTCCTCTCTTAATCGTTCCAAAGAAACATTGGGAGAGCTATGGAATAACACTAAAAAGCTGGGAAAAATCTTTAAAGCTTTGCGCTTTAGCTTCATTAATCTTTCTCTTACCTTTCACTATAGCCTCCATAGCTTTGTCTATTAGTCAGGGCTTTAGGGGTATAACCTTTAGCGCAGCTTTATATCAATTTATCGGTGTAGCTTTACCTGAAGAGCTCTTTTTTAGAGGGTATCTCCAAACGGAGATATCGAAGCTTACCCTAAATCCTTGGAAAAGCATTATACTTACCTCTATCCTTTTCACAGTCGTTCACCTTTTTAAGGGTATAACTCCCGTAAATGTTGGGGTCTTCTTACCATCTCTTATATTTGGCTACCTTCGTGAGGAAACCGGCTCTATCTTAGCTTCTACCATCTTTCATGCTCTATCTAATATAATATTCTTTTCTCTATTTTGAAAAAGGAGGTGAAGATAGTGAAAAGCATTGTAATAAGATTTAAAGGATTAGAGCTAAAGGGGGTTTTGAATGAAACCTTAACTGCTCAAAAGATCTACGAAGCATTACCTATAAAATCCCACGGTAATAGATGGGGACAAGAGTTTTACTTTAAGATACCCGTTACCATGGAGTTAGAAGATGGAAAAGAGGTGGTAAACAAAGGAGACATAGGATACTGGCCTCCTGGAAAAGCCATGTGCATCTTCTGGGGACCTACTCCCATAAGCCCTCCAGATAAGATAATACCAGCAAGCGCTGTAACAATCGTAGGGAAAATAGAAGGAGACCTTAATTTATTAGACCAGCTTGATGACGGAGACAGAATAGAAATAGAAAAAGCCTAAAAAGAAAAAGGCTCCCTCAAAAAACACTGAGGGAGCCTCATAATTCAGTCACCTTAAATTACTTTTCCTCTTTTTCCTCTACAACAAGTACCTCTCTTCCATCGTAATAACCACACTCAGGACAAACCCTATAAGTGGGAACTATTTCCCCACAATGAGAGCAAGTAGTTAAACTGGGCGTCTTAATACTCCTTAACCATTGAGCCAGTCTCTTATCTCTACGAGCCTTTGACGTTTTTCTCTTCGGAACTGCCATCGCTCACACCTCCCTTCATAAGCCCTTTTAAAGCACTCCATCTGGGATCTTCTACATCACGCTCACATCCACAATCTCCCTCATTGAGATTTTTACCACACACGGGACAAAGTCCCTTACAATCCTCTTTACATAAGGGTTTCATTGGTATAGATAAAATTATAAACTGCCTTATATCCCCTTCTATGTCTATATTTTCACCAGCGAAGTAAGATATTCTAAAATCATCTTCGTTCAAGGATCTTTCCTTGGAAGAAGTAAATTGCTCCTCCCCCCTCCTATATTCTACTTCAAACTCAACCTTAACAGGAAAGCTAAAAAGCTCTAAACACCTACTACAGTGAAGCTTTAAAGTTGTTGTAGCCTCGCCCCAAACCATAAACCCCTCTTTTACTTTAACAACACCGCCTTCTACAAAAACCTCCTCAGAGAAATTTACCTTTTCCCCTTTGTAATCGAAGGACTCGAAGTTTTCCTCAAAAGTAAACTCTAAGACTTTCCCAGGCTCTCTTTCAAGCTCTTCTAATTCTATCACCATCGCCATTCAAAATCGCCCCCTTTAAAAAAATAAAAAGCCTTAATAAAATATACTAAGGGGGAATAAATATGAAAGTTGTAGGCCTTATTACTGAATACAATCCCTTTCACACAGGGCATTTATACCATCTCCACAAGAGCATAAAACTTACGGAAGCCGATTTTAGCATAGCTGTGATGAGCGGGAATTTCTTACAAAGAGGAGAACCCGCTATCGTAGACAAATATAAGAGAGCTGAAATGGCCCTCGCTGCTGGTGTAGACATAGTTTTTGAACTCCCCTTTCCCTTTGCCTCACATAATGCTGGCGTTTTCGCGTTCGGTGCTATATCCCTTCTTAACTCCCTAGGAGTGATAACTCATCTCTGCTTCGGAAGCGAATCAGGAAACCTAGAAGAACTTCAGACTATCGCAAAAATTCTATACCAAGAATCGGAAAATTTCAAGGCCGATATAGTTAAATTTTCGAAAGAGGGACTACCATATCCTGAAGCAAGATTAAAGGCTTTAGAAAACGAACTTAAAAGAAAAGGAATTAATCCAGAAACCCTTAAAGGCTCTAACAACATCTTAGGAATAGAATACCTTTTAAGCCTACTAAAGCTTAAAAGCAGTATAAAACCCATGACAATAAAAAGGATAGGAAGCGCCTATCTTGATCCAGAAATAAAGGGAAAATTTTCAAGCGCAACAGCAATAAGAAAGAGAATTCTTGAAAGCGGGGTCTCTAGCGTAAAAGATATAGTTCCTCCAATAACTTATAAGATATTAAAGAAGGCTGAAGAAAATAACGAACTCGTCTCTATAAAAAATTTTGAAAGAGAGATATTAATACTGATCAAGAGATTAGAAGTAAGTGAGATAAGAGAGATAGCCGAAGTAAAGGAGGGCCTTGAGAATAGAATTAAAAAAGCTGGTTTAAAGGCCATAACCATTGAAGAATTACTTCAGGGAATTAAAACCAAAAGATACACTCTAACAAGGATATCTAGAATATTGATACATCTTCTAGTAGGATTTAAGGAAAGGGAAAACAAACTCTTTCAAAAAACAGGCGCGCTTTACGCTTTCCTTCTAGGATTTTCAACTAAAGGGAAAGAGCTTCTAAAAGAAATAAAAAGACGATCTTCCATTCCCATTATAACTAGACCGACGGGGCTAAACGAACCCGCCTCGATTATGCTTAAACTCGACCTGAAAGCCACAAGAATATACGAAGCGGGAATTGGAAAACGCTTAGAGCTTTTCCAACCTGTTCAGAGAGATGTTGACGAAGAAACTTTAAGCTTCTTAAGTAGCATCTCCTCTACATAAGGAGGAACCATTCCCCTTACACATCCTCCGAAACTCGCTATTTCCTTAACCATGCGAGAAGTAAGATAAAGATACTTGGAATCAGAAAGTAAAAAAACGATTTCCACATTTTTATTAAGCTTTCTATTGGTTAAGGCCATCTGAAACTCATAGTCAAAATCAGTTACAGCCCTCATACCTCTTATAACTACATCTATTTTCCTCTCTCTAAGGTAGTTTACAAGAAGTCCATCAAAACCGTCTACTTCAACATTACTAACATGCCTAATTGCTTCTTTTATCATGTCTATTCTTTCCTCCATAGAGAAAAGCGGCCTCTTTGAAGGATTAGTAACAACAGCAACTATAAGCTTATCAAATATCCTTGAAGCCCTTTCAATTATATCCACGTGACCATATGTAATTGGATCAAAGCTCCCCGGGTAAACAGCTGCTTTCACCCATTACACCCCCTTATAGAGATAACTTAAAATAGTATCTCCATATCTACGCTCCTTAAGTAATTTCCAACTTCCCGGTTCAAAATCTTCCTTGAAAAACCTCTCAATAACAAGAAGTCCATCATCCTTAAGTAAAGGAACTTCCTCTAGAACCCTTAAAATCTCACTAGGAAAACCCATCCCATAGGGTGGATCTGCAAAGATTATATCGAACTTTTTTCCATCAAGGTAGAGCTTTTTAATTGCTTTTTTATAATCCATACATAAAATATAGTCACGAGCTACCTTTTTCGAAATCTCCCTTACCATACGCGGATCAATTTCTACAAAAAAAACCTCCTTAGCACCCCTCTTTAAGGCCTCTTCACCGATCTTACCGCTTCCAGCGAAAAGCTCAAGAAATGTTTTCCCCCTTATATTTCCCAAAGTATCAAAAAGAGCTCTCATCACAAGAGAAGTAGTATGTCTAACTGACATTTATTAAATCACCAGCTTCAGCAAATCTTCTTTTAACCATTAACCTTAAAATAGGATACTCTTTAAGGTCAGGGGATTCTTTAACCAATGAAAATGCTTCATTTCTTGCTATTGAAAGAAGATCATAGTCCCTTAATATATCTGCAACTTTAAAATCGGTAACCCCGTGCTGTCTTACACCACATAATTCTCCAGGCCCTCTCAGTTTTAAATCCTCTTCTGCTATCTTAAAACCGTCTGTCGTAGAAACTATAACTGACAGCCTCTTTCTAGCTTCTTCTGTTTTGGGATCCGCCAAAAGAATGCAATAAGATCGTTTATGACCTCTTCCTACTCTTCCTCTAAGCTGATGAATCTGAGACAAACCGAACCTATCGGCATTCTCTATAACCATAACGGTAGCATTAGGAACATCTATACCAACTTCTACTACAGGAGTAGCAACAAGAACTTCTATCTTACCTGCCTTAAAGGCCTTCATAACACTTTCTTTTTCTTCGATCTTCATTCTTCCGTGAAGAAGCCCAAGCTTTTCGTCTTTTAGAAAAGTAGCTTTAAGCTCTTCAAATAGCTTTGTTGCAGCCTCAGCCTCAAGAACATCCGACTCCTCAATTAATGGACATATAACATAGGCTTGCTCCCCTTGAGAAACTCTATTTTTCACAAACTCATATACCTTCTCTCTCCTTTTACTTGTAACCCAATAGGTCATAACGGGTTCTCTGCCAGGTGGCATCTCATCTATAACTGAAACGTCAAGATCACCATATATAGTTAGACTAAGGGTTCTAGGTATAGGAGTAGCAGTCATAACAAGAACGTGAGGAGAATTGCCCTTTTTAAGAAGTGCAGCCCTTTGCATAACACCAAACCTATGCTGTTCATCTATAATAACTAATCCAAGGTTCTTAAACTCCACCCCTTCCTGAATAAGCGCATGAGTACCAACGACTACTTTAGTTTCTCCATTAGATAACTCTTCAAGAATACGCTTTTTTGTTCTATCCTTCAAGCTACCGATTAGTAAACCTATCTTGACTCCTAATGGGGTAAGATATTGGTCCAATACCCAAAAGTGTTGTTCAGCTAAAACTTCAGTTGGAGCCATCAATACAGCTTGATATCCGTTCTCTACCGCAAGGAGCATAGATGCTATCGCAATAACAGTTTTTCCAGATCCAACATCTCCCTGCAGAAGCCTGTTCATGGGCTTACCGCTTGATAAATCTGACTGAATCTCCCTCCATGCCCTTTTCTGAGCATTGGTCAAGGTAAAGGGAAGCCTATTCCAAAACTCCCTTAAAAGATCTCCTCTTACCTTAAATATAGGAGCACTCTCAATCTTTCTATCCCTCATTTTTAAAGCTAAAAACAGCTGAAGTAAGAAAAGTTCATCAAAAGCCAGTCTATCCCTAGCCTTCAAAGCCAACTCTAACGAAGACGGAAAATGAACCTCTTTCAAAGCAGAGGTTAAAGGCATAAGCGAGTTTCTTTCCAAGATGTCTTGCGGAATTATCTCGGGGATCTCTGGAATCAGAAGCTCAAGAGCCGTTTCTACTGCAGATCTTAAGATCTTCTGGGTCAAGTTCCCTGCAAGAGGATAAATAGGTAGAATCTTCCCAACACTAAGTTCCCCTACATCCTCAATCGGCTCAAACTCTGGATCTTGAATCTGTATCTCCCCATACTTGCTCACAACCTTTCCATAAAATAAAAACTCCTTTCCCAGAGAAAGGAGTTTTTTCACGTAGTCCTTATTAAACCAAACAGCATAAGCCTTTTTTCTTGTTCCATCGGAAATAAGAGCCTTTATAACCTTAAAATTCCTCCTAACTGATACTTCCTCAACTCCAAGAACCTTCGCTTTAACCAGATTAAGGTCACCAAAAATCACTTCCTTTAGAGAACGAACTTCTCTCCTATCCTCATATCGGCGAGGAAGAAGATAAATAAGATCTTCAAGGGTTCTGACATTGAGCTTCTCAAAATCTAAAGCTCTTTTTGGACCGATACCCTTAATGTACCTTATCTCCTGTCCAAAGAGCTCTAGAAACCTCATATTCGCTAAACCTTCTATTTCTATAATCCTATCTTTAAGGTTACCTCTCCAGTTATTCAAGCGATCTTCACTTTTAAGCTTGAAGATTGCACAAAAGCCCTAACCTCAAGAGCTTCCTCTCGAAAGCCCGCTACTTTCCCTTTCCTCACCCCAGTTTGAACCTTGAGCTTTAATTTCAAGTCTCTGCTCCTTCTCTAGCTCTTTTCCAAGAAGTCCCCAGAAAGTAGAAATAAGGGCTTTCATCTCTAAAAGGAATCTCTCCTTTTCCTTCTGAAGCTCCTTTATCCTTCTTTCTACCTCTTGAAGCTTAGCTAATGCTCCATCTATTATCCTCTGCGCCTCAAGTTTAGCTTCTTTAATTATTATTTCCGCCTCTCTTTCAGCATTTAAACGCCTTTCTTCAGCAGCCTTTTGAGCTAAAAGAAGAGCCTCCTGCATGGAGGATTCCATCTTCCTATATTCGCTTATTTTATTCTCGAGCTCTTTTATCCTGTCTTTCAGCTCCGCGTTCTCCCTAAATAAGGCACTATAATCTTCAACTATTAAGTCAAGAAACTCATCTACCTCCTCTTCCCTATACCCTCTAAAAGCCCTGCTAAATTCCTTGTTCTGAATGTCCAGAGGTGTCAACTTCGCCAAGCCTTACACCTCCTCTTGGAAAGGGCTGTTCAAAAACTTCAAACCCTGGTGGAACAAGTAAAAAAACGTTTTCTCCGAGAGATTTCATAACACCTCTTATAGCAAAGACAACCCCATACACGAAGTGAAGCATTTGCTTAGCGTCGTCCTTCTCAAGAAGAGAAAGATCCATAATAACAAGCCATCCTTTTTTAAGGGCATTTGCCATCTCCTTAGCATCGCTTCCATTTCTTGGAGTCCATATTTGGACTACCTTCTTTCCTCCAGAGGAAGCTGAAATCTTGCTTTCCCGCTCTTCCCAAGCAGGTAGCTTCGATTGAGGCTCCTCCTTTGTTTCTTCCTCGACAAAACCTATAAAGCCCATAACCTTATCCCAAAACCCCATATCAATCACTCCTTGGACCAAATATAGCCCTCCCAATCCTAACCATGTTTGATCCCTCTTCTATAGCTATTTCGAAGTCATCGGTCATACCCATCGAGAGATACTCCCAATTAAGAGATGGAAACTCTTGCCTTACTTTATCAAAAAGCTCCTTCATTTTCCTAAATGACTTTCTAATCTTTTCCCTATCTTCGGTTAACGGACCTATAGTCATAAGGCCTCTAACATCAATAGATCCAAAACTACTTAAACTATTTATAAATTCAAGAAGCTCCTCAGGTTTAACACCATGCTTAGTAGGCTCACCAGAAATATTAACCTCAACTAAGACTTTGACCTTACCTATGCCCATTCTTTTCGCTTCCTTATCTATCTCCTCTGCTAAAGACAAACGATCAAGCGACTGAATGAAATCAAATATTTTTAAAGCCTTCTTAACCTTGTTTCTCTGTAAATAACCAACCATGTGCCATTTTATGTCAAGATCCTTCAAAGCCTCATATTTCTCCAAAGCCTCTTGAACCTTATTCTCCCCCACTAAGCGAATTCCAGCAAAGAATGCTTCTCGTACCGCCTCCGGAGGAAACGTTTTACTAACAGCTACAAGTTTGACTTCTTCATAAGACCTTCCAACCCTTTCACATACCCTATTTATTCTTTCTAAAACGCTTTCAACTCTGCTTTTCACATCTACCATCTTACAAAAGCCCCTTCACTTACCTTATCAGGTTCAACAACTATTCTATCACCGTCTTTTAAATCCGAAGTTATAGCCAAAGCTGAGCTAAGCTCCTTAAACTTTATTTCTTTAAAGAAAACCCTCCCTCCCTTAACCATATAAACTCCACTCTTACCATCTTTAATTATTATAGCATTGATAGGTATTACAGCCCCCGTAAGCTTCCTCTTGATAAGTCTAACATCAACACTCCTTAGTCTTACAAGCTCGTCCCAGCCTACTAAAGATAAAATAACAAAAAGATCACCCTCCACAACCTTTATATCTACAAGCTTACTTAATACCTCTCTCTTAAAAGAAGGAAAAACCAAAGAAATCTTCCTTTTCTCTAACCACCTAGCATCAAAATCTTCTTTCTTAACTCTCAAAAAAAGATTTATAAATAAGTTATCCCTGATTTCCCCTATAGGAGAGCCCGCTTTGACAATTGAGCCATCTTCGATTAACCTTATCTTCCCAGAAGGTATATTTATAATCCCTCTCTCCCAAGCATCTTCGAGCTTCCATATACCAGAAAGATCATCAACTCCATAGAGTAGGATGCCGCTTTCTCCAGCCAAAACATCCCTATCACCAACTTTAGCAACAATAGAGCCCTTTTTAACCCTCTCTCCATCCTTTTTTAGCCACGTTACCTTCCCAGAAGAAGGGGAAACCAAGAGAGATCCCTCACAAAAAACAAAAGCTTTAGCCTCTATAAATTCTTCCATCTTCTCAAGCTTAACACTTAGAGTCGAAATCTTAGGAGGTTGAGAGGCGCTCTCTACCCTAAAATAAAAAATACAAGCTGATATCACAATTATTACTGAAAATAGAATTACTATTACTTTCCTCATCACTAAAGGGCAAGGAAGAGCTAATTAGCTCTTCCTTAACCCTCCATTATCTCTTCTTCTTTTAATTTTAGTATCTCCTCAACCTGCTCTATGTACTTATCGGTTAACTCCTGTATATCCTTCGAAAGCCTGAAGTAGTCATCCTCAGGAAGCTCTCCATTTTCCTTCTTCTCCTTAAGCTCCTCCATAACATCTCTCCTTATATTCCTTACCGTTATCCTTCCCTCTTCGGCTTTCTTTCTGACCAATCTTATCAACTCTTTTCTTCTTTCTTCTGTTAAGGGCGGAATAGAAACCCTTATAACATTACCATCATTTTGAGGAATTAAACCTAATGGGGATCTTAATATAGCCTTTTCTATCTCCTTAAGTGTACTTTTATCCCATGGCTGGATAACTATTAAGCGTGCCTCTGGAACGCTTATGGTAGCAAGTTGGTTTATCGGTACAGGTGTTCCATAATAATCTACTTTTATATCCTCGAGAAGGGCAGGATGGGCTCTCCCCGTTCTTACTGAAGCCATATCTTTCTTTATCATATCGATGGCCTTTTTCATCTTAGTCTCAACGTCCTTAAGAAGCTTATCCTTCATTTTTTAGCACCACCTCCAACACAGGTGCCTATCTCCTCTCCCTTTATTATCCTGAGGAGATTTCCTGGAACCTTTATATTGAAAACTATAACAGGTATCTCGTTATCCATACACAAAGATATAGCCGTAGAGTCCATAACTCTTAAACCTCTATTCAGAACCTCAAGATACTCAATATGAGAGAACTTTATCGCATCCTTATAAACCTTTGGATCAGCATCATAAATTCCGTCAACTTTTGTAGCTTTAAGTATGGCTTCTGCACCTATCTCAGCAGCTCTTAGGGCAGCTGCAGTATCAGTAGAGAAAAATGGATTACCTGTACCACAGGCAAATATAACTACCCTTCCCTTCTCAAGGTGCCTTATCGCTCTTCTTCTTATATAGGGCTCTGCAACTTCCCTCATTTCTATCGCGGTTTGAACCCTGGTAGGTACACCAATTTTTTCCAAAGCATCCTGTAACGCCAAGGCATTTATAACTGTAGCTATCATACCCATATAGTCAGCAGTAGCTCTGTCCATACCCTTAGCGCTTCCAGCTAACCCTCTGAATATGTTTCCTCCCCCAACCACTATAGCTATCTCAACTCCTGCCTCTTTAGCCTCTCTAATCTCAGAAGCTATCCTCTTCATCTCTTCTGTATCTATACCGAAGCCTTGCTCTCCACCCAAAACCTCACCACTTAATTTCAGGAGGACCCTCTTATATCGAGGAATATCCATATTTACTCCTCCCCCACCTTAAAACGAGCAAACCTCCTAACTGTTATATTTTCACCAAGAAGGGCTATCTTCTCAGCTATTATATCCTTTATCTTTCTGTTCTGGTCCCTTATATAAGCTTGCTCGAGCAAACAAGTCTCCTCAAAAAACTTCTTAATCCTACCCTCTACTATCTTTTCGGCCACATGCTCAGGCTTACCCTCGGCCAACACCTGCTCCCTATAAATCGCTTTTTCCTTCTCCAATACATCTTGAGGCACATTCTCAGGAGAAATATATTGGGGAGCCGCTGCAGCTATCTGCATAGCTATTTCATGAGCAAGCTCCTGAAACTCTTTAGTTCTAGCAACAAAATCCGTTTCGCAATTAACCTCCACTATAACTCCGAGCTTCTTATCAGAATGTATGTAAGAAGCTATGACTCCCTCTCCTGTCGCTCTACCCATCTTCTTAACAGCTTTAGCTATCCCTCTTTTTCTTAGTATCTCAATCGCCTTTTCTATATCCCCACCTGCTTCCTCAAGAGCCTTTTTACACTCCACAACACCTGCTCCAGTCCTTGCCCTAAGCTCCTTGACCTGATCCACAGATATACTCATAACTACATCTCCCCCTTACGACGACGTTTCTTTATTTCCTCTTCTTCATCAAAATCCTCTTCAAGTTCATCAAAAACATCTCCATACTTCTCCAAAAGCTCCTCTCTCATGGTCATATCCTCTTCCTCAGCCGCAACCTCTTCACCTTCTTGTACTCCTCTTATCTGTACCCCTTGTTTACCTTCCAAGACAGCATCAGCTATGATACTTGTTATTAACTTTATAGATCTTATAGCATCATCATTACCCGGAATAGGATAATCAACAGGATCTGGATCACAGTTAGTATCAACTATAGCAACTACAGGTATTTCAAGTCTATTAGCTTCGGTAACAGCGATTTTTTCTTTCCTTGGATCTACGACAAAAAGAACATCAGGAAGATCGGTCATTTCCTTAATGCCACCGAGATACCTTCCAAGCTTACTCTTTTCTCTTTCAAGTCTCACTACTTCCTTTTTAGGTAAAACCTCAAACATTCCTTCCTTTTCCATCTCCTCAAGCTCCTTAAGCCTTTCAATCCTCTTTCTTATGGTCTTAAAATTCGTCAAAAGTCCACCAAGCCACCTCTGGTTAACATAAAACATCTCGCACCTTTCAGCCTCGCTCTTGACCACGTCTTGTGCCTGACGTTTCGTACCAACGAAAAGAACAGTCCCACCATTCATAACTCTCTCCTTGACAAAGTTATAAGCCTCTTCAATCTTCTTTAAGGTCTTTTGAAGATCGATGATGTAAATACCGTTTCTCTCTGTAAAAATGTACTCCTTCATTTTAGGATTCCAGCGTTTAGTTTGGTGTCCGAAATGTACACCAGCCTCAAGAAGCTGTTTCATACTAACTATAGCCACGCAAACATCCCTCCTTAAAATTTTGGTTTTATACCCTCCATGTCCATCTTCAAGAAGAGGAACCCCTTCTTAGGCACCGCCCCTTCTCTCCGGACATGTGTGATTTACAAGCTCTTTGAAGTATATCATAAACTCTCAAGAAAAGCAAAATACTCACGGATGCCCTCCTCCAAAGAGGCAAAAGCCTCGCTGTACCCTGCCTCCTCCCTGAGAAGGGTTAAATCTGCTTGAGTATAACCTTGATATCTTCCAACTAGCTCATCAGGAAAGGGAATATATTCGTAGCTTCCTTTACCGTTTAGCTGAATTAATATTCTAACCACATCATTAAAGCTCCTTGAAACCCCTGTTCCACAGTTAAATATACCTGAAATTTCCCTTTCAAAAAGAAATAGGTTTACTTTTACTACATCTTTAACATATACGAAATCCCTTCTTTGTTCTCCAGCCCTATATCCGCCACCTTCTCCAAAAAGCCTTATAACGCCCTTTTCCTTAAGCTGCTTATAAAACTGATAAATTACCGAAGCCATCTTCCCCTTATGAAACTCATTAGGCCCATAAACATTAAAGTATCTTAAGCCGGTTACCTGCAAAGTTACCCCTTTTTGGTAAATTTTTCTAACATAACGATCAAACATGTATTTCGAAAAACCATTCAGCCCCTTAATGAGATTACTACCTATAAAACCCGCTCCTCCAGTTACAACTATCATTATTTTTTTCCCTCCAATATCTTTCTCACGAGGGAGGTAGTAGAATACCCCTTAAATAGCGGAACTATATGAACCTCACGAGCATATTCCCTACCAACCACTTCTTCTACTTTGTAATCTCCACCCTTAACAAGAACATCAGGTCTAATAAGACTGATAAGCTTCTCCGGTGTATCCTCATCGAAGATAACCACACAATCAACGAATTCCAAAGCAGCAAGCATCCTTGCCCTGTCCTCCTGAGGAACTAAAGGCCGTCCTTCTCCCTTAAGTCTCCTAACCGATGAATCAGAGTTAAGCCCCACTATAAGTTTATCTCCTCTCTTTTTTGCTTCCTCAAGAGAATATATATGTCCAACGTGAAGAAGATCAAAACAACCATTAGTAAAGACTATCTTAAAGCCGTCCCTTTTCCATCTCCTTACAAGTTCTATAGTTTCGTCAAAGCTCTTTATCTTAGATTCAATACTAAGTTTAAAGCTTGAATTTCTCAAAGCCTCCTCAAGCTCCGATAGGGTTATGGGGGCAGTTCCAATCTTACCTACAACCACGCCAGCCGCAATGTTAGATAGCCTAGCAGAATCAACTAAATCTCTTCCAGTTGCAATACAAGCCGCTAATGTAGCTACAACCGTATCTCCAGCTCCAGAAACATCAAAAACCTCCCTAGCCTTCGTAGGTATGTGATGTATGTTTCCACTTTCAAATAGAGTCATTCCCTTTTCAGAACGGGTAACCAAAAGATTCTCAAGCTTATATTTATATAAAACTTCAAACCCCGCTTTTTCTATATCCTTATCAACGTTAGGAACGCCCTTACCATATACCTCACCTAATTCCTTTACATTAGGGGTAACTATAAATGCACCCTCATACTTTTTCCAATCCGGCCCTTTAGGATCCACTATAACAGGAATTCCAAACCTCTTCGATTCCTCTATAACAAAGCGACATAAGCTAGTTGTGCAAAAGCCTTTACCATAATCAGATATCACAACACACTTTGAATCCCTTATTTCTTCAAGAAACCAATCCAAAACTATTTCTTCTTCCGCTCTTTTAAGAGGGGAAACCTCTTCAAAATCAACCCTAACCACTTGCTGCCTACCACCTAAAATTCTCACCTTAGTTATAGTAGGACAGCTTCTAAGAATCAAACCTGAAACGTCTATACCCTTATCAAGGAGTGCCTTCTTAAGAAGCTCTCCAGAAGAGTCTTCCCCTAAAGCTCCAGCAAGAAAAACCTTGCATCCTAAATTAACTAAGTTAACTGCAACATTCCCTGCCCCACCTGGAGAAACTTTCTCCTCACAAACCCTAACCACAGGAACGGGAGCCTCCGGGGAAATCCTATTAACTTCACCATAGTAATACCTATCAAGCATAACATCACCGATAACGAGAATTTTGGCAACAAAAGGGGATAAACTATCCATAGAGGGCTTTTTCAACCTCCTCACAAACCAGATGACCTATCAAAATATGGACCTCTTGAATCCGAGGAGTAGAGTTTGAAGGAACAACTATAGCAACATCGCAAAGCTCCCTTAACTTGCCTCCTCCCTTTCCCAAAAGACCAACTACTCTTACATTCTTATTCTTAGCACCTAAAACAGCTTTTACCACGTTCGGACTTTCACCGGAAGTGGATATAGCAACAAGCAAATCACCCTCTCTTAGTAATGCGTCAACCTGCCTTAAGAAAATGTGTTCAAACCCATAATCATTCCCCACAGCAGTTAGTATGGATGTATCCGTCGTCAAGGCCACGGCTGGAAGAGGAGCTCTGTCTTTAGCAAACCTACCAACAAACTCCGCAGCTAAATGTTGACTATCAGCAGCACTACCGCCGTTTCCCATAAAGGCAATTTTTCCTCCATTTTTTAGAGTTTTTATAGCAAGCTCGATAAAAGCCTTTATTTCTTGTTCACATACTCTTAATGTCTCTCTAACTACAGATATATGTTCCTCAAAGGACTCCTTCATCAAATTGTCACCTTATCTAATTTTAACATAATTATGAAGTCATTTCCTTTTAGGCCCAAAGAGCTTCCTAAGAAAATCTAGCAATTTTGCATCTCCATACCTTGATATAGGAACCACCTTTTTAGCCTCCCTAACGTCTTCGATAGTATAGAAAGACTGAGGACTATACTGATAAACTATACTAAGAAAGCGCTCGATCCTCTTCCTTTCAACAACGGCAAATATAATCACAATAGGACCTTCCCTTCCCTGAGCATCAACCGTAGTCACGATAAACCCCTCGTCTCTCAAAGCCTTAATCAATGTCTCAGGCTCTTGTCGTGTTATAACCCTTATAACCACGTTTCCAAGGGCAAGCTTAGCCTCAAGAACCAAACCGACGTAGTTACCACAAGCGAACCCACCAGCAAAGGCCACATAATATATAGGGCTTGCCAGATGCTTTATTATCTGAGCAGTCACAATTATCCAAAGCAAGGATTCAAAAAAACCTATTAAGCTCGCCTCTAAACGACGTCCTCGCGCTAAAAGAACTATACGAACTGTACCCAAGCTAACATCGCATATTCTCGCTAAGAATATCAAAAGCGCTCCTTCTATTAAACCCATTGCCTCTATCATAACGGCCGTCATGATAGCATAAAAATTGACATAAATCAACGGGGTGCTCTCCTTAAGGAGAGCACCCCGTTTAAGGGAGAAAACTATTAGTAAACTTATCTTAATAACTGAAGAACTGATTGCGGCAGCTGATTAGCTTGAGCAAGCATTGCCACTCCCGATTGATGCAGTATCTGAAGCCTAACGAACTCCATCATTTCCTGAGCTATATCAGCATCCCTTATTCTTGACTCAGCTGCCTGAACATTAACCTCCATTATGTTAAGGTTCTTTATGGTATGTTCAAGCCTATTTTGAAAAGCACCAAGCTTTGAACGAGCGGTTGAAACCTGCTCTAAAGCTTTGGTTACCTTACTAATAGCAAGCTCCGCTTCCTCCCTTGTTAGGACGGTTAAGTCTGATATTCCAAGTCCATCAGTATTCAAGGAGTCTATATCAACTCTCATAAGCTCATTTTCATTAGGACCTATATGTAAAAAGAGCGTACCTGAGGCATCAACCCTTATATCAGCCTCATCCCACCTTTCTCCGTTTATTTCAAAAGAAAGCCCAAGAGGAATAAGCGTATAATTAACATTAGTGGGTGTATAATACTTGTAGTCCTTTATCTTCTTTTCAAGGACTACATGAGATCCCGTTCCCTCTATTATTAGAGTATCAGGACTGTTTATATCATAAGAATTACCATTTTCATCCTTCGATGGAACTCTCACCTTAACATTAGTTCCAGAGGAGGCTATAGTCCCATCCTCTATTCCCTCAGTTACATTATCTAAACCGAGCCAATTAATTAATGTAGCGTTCCCTTCAACTATTATCTTGCTCGAGGGATCACCAGAGGATTGAATTAGGAAAAGATAACTATCACCGTTAACATTTCTATTGTAAGCTTTGACATTAGTATAAGCCGAGAGATTATTTATCTTTCTTATAACGTTAGAGAGAGTATCAGAAGCATCAATATCTATTCTAACACCATTTATGTATATAGCACTTGTAACTCCGGCAGCTACAATTACAGGATCCCCTCCCATAACCCATCTTCTTGGATCATATCGAGTATCATCATGAGCCCAGTGAGTTCTAAAGCCTATCCTTTCAAGAAAAGTCGTAGTCACATTAACCATATCCTTATCTTCAAGCTCTATCTTAGTCCCAGGATTTGCAACTAATCTTATATAAGCTCTGTAGTCCCCGCCACCAGCATCATAATAAGTCAATGTAGCTGTAACCCCTGTTTCAGGAGACTTAGCATTTATTGCATCAACTACTTTATTAAGATCAAGGTCATCAGCATTACCATCGCCATCGAGATCTTCCGTAGTAACATTTATTTCAACACCATTTACGTAAAATGTATAAGTGGTCCCACTAGGAGTAGCAGTACCATCGAAGTTTATGAAGTAGGTTCTATTTGTATCATTCACATCAACATCAAATCCTCTCATTTCCATCTGAGTCTGACTCACTCTCGTAGTATTAAAGCCTATCGCTTGAAGATCTAAATCGTACCTATTAAGTCCTCCCAAAAACTCAACATCTTCCTCTAATACCACATCTCTACCAGAACCTTGAGCGTTTATCCTTATATAGAGCTTACCACCAATATCAAGAACCTCCGCCCAGACTTGACCCCCCATCTGGGAGTTTATCCTATTAACGACATCTTGCCATGTAGAAGCTCCGCTTAAGTCCACAGTGGTTCCATTTATCTTTATTAACCTGTCCCCACTAAAAGTGGGACCGGTCCCCGAAAGCTCATTACTTAAAACACTAGGTACAGCACCAAATCCTAAGTCTTGAAGAAGATCCTGACTACCTGACAATACTATCCTTTTTCCAGAACCTTCTTCAGTCTGAACAAGCTTTAAGTGACCACCTGATCTTTCCGCTTTAACACCAGTATTATGGGTTTTCTCATTGATCTTATCTATTACATATTGAAGCTTATCTAAGGCAGCTGAGAACTCTGTAGAATTTAAATAAACCGCCACACCATTTATAACTATCTCACCGGTATGAATCCTATCTAACGAAGATATATTTGTAACCCCCGTCAGCTCCGCCCTACTTGCCTCCTGATAAATCTTCACCTTATAAGTCCCAGGCTGAGTAGAGGGAGAAGCCGTCATATTAGAAACATAAGCATTACCACCAACTTGGTTGATTATAAATGAAAGCTCTCCCGTAAGAAGCTTTCTTGTATTAAACTGGGCACTTTCACCAATCCTATCTATCTCAGCTTTAAGCTGATCTATTTCCTTTTGAATTTGCTCTCTATCGTAAGAAGTATAAGTATCATTTGCAGCCTGAATAGCAAGCTCCCTTATTCTATGGAGAATCGCTTGAACTTCATCAAGCGCTCCTTCCGCAGTTTGAATAAGAGAAATGCCATCCTGTGCATTTCTCGATGCCTGATGAATGCTTCTTATCTGGGAGCGCATCTTTTCTGAGATAGCCAAACCCGCAGCATCATCAGCTGCACGATTAATCCTTAAACCTGAGGAAAGCTTCTCGAGGGTACTTTGCAGTTGACCCGAGGTCACAGTCAACTGCCTGTAGGCTTCCATAGCCGCAATATTATGATTTATTCTCATGAGTCCTCACCCCATCCTTGTAATCTGCCGCATCCTTGCGCTGTCTAACTTATCCTCATCCGTGAGGACCATTCACTTATCTTTATCGGCAAAGGTGAGGACTCGCTTTAGAAAACTTATGTCTTTTTCTTTTTTAGCTTTTCAAGTTCTTTTACAACACTTTCTTCAACCTTTTCCTCAACTTGAGCCGCCATTTGAGCAGCAAGTATGTTTTCCTTAACTATAGCTTCGTATACCTCTTTTCTATGCACGGGAACTCTTTTAGGAGCCTCTATACCAATGCGAACTTGGTCCCCTCTTATCTCCAAGATCTTTATCTCTATATCATCACCTATCATTATGCTCTGGTTAACCTTCCGACTTAAGACAAGCACAGTCAAGCTCCTCCTTCAGGAAAAAGAGGGTAACGAACCGGATAATCTTCATTCAAAGCTATAACTTGTTTAGCCTTTTTATTTTTGATATTTATAACTATAGGAGCCTTTAGGTTAACGGTAGCATCCTTTGGCTTACCAGCGGGTATTACCATAACAAGAAAAATTATGGCATCCCTGGGATCCTTAAGCTCTATATCCTCAAGATCGCTATCGCTTATATCTACACTAAAGTTTGAGAAAATCTCAAAAGGGTTAATTACAGGAAGGGCTATCTTGGGATCATCAACAGATTGAAGCCATCTTACAAGCTGCCCCTCTTCTCCTATTACAAAAAAGCTTTTAAGCTCTGGGAAACCTATTAGACCATGAGGCATTAGTATTAGCTTTTCTTCGGGTATCTCGATCTCCCCAAAGCGAAGGGTATTAACCCTCAATCCCTCATTCCCCCTCTTTCCAGCTACTCAAGGAAATCTATAAGACTGGTTTGAATTATCCTAGCACCAGTTCTTAAGGCTGCCTGATATATAGCTTGCTGATTGCTCAAGTCCATGACTATCTCTGCAATATCCACATCCTCTATTTTTGAAAGAAGCGAAGTTAGCTGAATCTTGTTATCTTCAAACCTACTCTGAGTTGCCTCAAGCCTGTTAACCTTAGCCCCAACCCTCGCTCTCATCCTTAAAAGATGATCAAGATAAGCATCGAGCTCTTCAAGCCTTTCACCGGACAAAGAAGTAACCCTACTATATCTTAAATCCTCACTTATCTTCTGCAATATATCAAATATATCTAAGTTACCAACAAAAACCTTTTCCTCCTTCTTATCAAGCAAACCTAAGCTACTTAAAACCGAACCAACAGAATCAGAAAGACTCATATGTTCATTAGTTTTAGTTTGAATAACAAGTTTGACCCCAATACCATCTGGAACAAGATATGCGTTCACCTTACTCCCTGCCCTCAAATTTATCCTATCAGCTATTATAGAAACGTTCGCTCCAGAAGGAATATCCACTGTAAAAACACTGCTTCCAACTCTTATGGTAAACGCTCCTGGACCAAATACAGAGGAAGCGAGGTGCATATCGCTTTCTATTCTATACTCAATCCTTTGAGCGGCAAAAACCTGACTTCCAGGGATATTAACTACTACCCTTTCACCGCTCTCTATCTCCCAGGCCATCTCCCCCTCATCTCCCTGATATATAGCCACGTTACTATCTCCAAGAGCGTAAGGCTTGCTTTGCGTCCTAAACCCAGCAAATATATACCTACCTCCTAAAGAGGTATTGGCTATTTGGAGGGCTTCCTCTCTTAACTTATCTATTTGATCAGCGATAGCGTCTCTATCTACTTGAGCCAGAGTATCATTAGCTCCCTGGATAACTCTTTCCCTTACAGTATGAATTATAGAAGTCAATTGATCTAACGCGGATTCCGTAGCGCTTAACCAGCTTATCGCCTCATCCATGTTTTTGGTAAACTGCTCATTCTCATTAAGTACCCTATTTAACCTCAAACTTCTAACCGAACCTACCGGGTCTTCCTCAGGTAGATCAAACCTCTTGCCCGTTGAAGCTTGATGCTGAAGCTTAAGAAGTTTATCTCTATTACCCATCAAATCTGTTAAAAACACACTTGTAAAAACCTTATCGCTCACCCTCATTTATAAAGCTCACCTACCTACAAGCCCCAAATTATTTACAATCCTGTTATAAACTTCATCCATAGCGTTTATAAATCTAGCAGCAGCAGAAAAAGCATGCTGATACTTTATGAGTTCTGTCATTTCCTCATCTAAAGATACCCCCATAACCTCCTGACGCCTGTTATCTATCTGTTTTACAAGAAGCTCCTGATTAGAGCTCATTCTACTTGCCTCTTGAGCTTCAACCCCAAGCTTAGCTATTGTAGCTTCAAGAAACTGATTTAAATTCACAGTTCCGCCCCTCATTACATTCCTATACCTTATATAAGCAAGCTTATAAGCTACAGAGCCATCGCCAGGACCATTGTTCAAGCCATTATTATCTCCAGCCGTAGCAATCATTTCTGGATAGCGATTTATATAATCTGAAATAGATATTAAAGAAGAGGCTCCCTCTGGCTTATAAATTTCATTAAAGAAATTAACCCCGTTTTTAACCTGATTTAGACCGTATCCTGCTCTGTGCTGAGCATTAAATTCCTTTATAAATGTATAAGAAAACTCATCAAGAAGATTAAGATAGTTAACTAAAATCCCATCTCTTGACTCTAAGTATCCAAGAAGCTCACCATTCTGAGCTGGGAAATAGGATTTAAATATCGTAGTTCCAATCCCTTTAAGCTCAAAAAGCATACCATTTACGACTAAGCCATATTCTCCAGTAGAAACTTTCACAGCCTCTCGGAAACGATTTCTACTACTTCTGTAAAGCTCTCCGTTAACGCTAAATATAGCATCTTGAGGTGTCCAAATGTCATTAGTATTTGTTCCATTCCAAAGCCCTAATCGCTGAGCTATGCTTGCCATATCACCCAGAATAGTTATCCTATAGTCTTCCCCAAGCTCATTACTTCTTAACACAAGATAATACCTTCCATTGTCATTCCTAGCTATAGAAGCAGCAAGCCATTCCTTATATGTAAATGGATAAGAAGAGAGAGATTCATTATGAAAGGCAGCGTTTATCTTATTCATTACGGTCCTAAGGCTATCCCCACCATCTACATGTATACTAACTACAGGACCATTATCAACCTTTATAGAAAAGTCTCCCCTTTCATTTCTATCAAGCCAACCTAAAGTATAAAACGTTATATCTTCACTCACTAAAGAGGCAGCCTCACTTCCTATCATATGAGGAAGCTCATTAGCGACTTGTATCACACTTACCATGTATTGAGTGTTTCCCGCTATTGTAGAAGCATAACCTATGGCCACATCAGGATTAGAAGAAAAGCTCAGGGGCTCAAAATCCCAACGAACATCATACATCCCATTATTCGAAGGGTTAGGGATAAGAACAAGATAATGCTTTATACCACCCCTTATAACATCAACGCCGTTAACAGTTAAAATTACCCCCCCTATAGGATCTTCACGAACATCCACATCTATCATCTTAGATAACTTCTCAACAAGAAGATCCTGCTTATCTTCCAAATCATTAGGGTTATCCCCAAGACCCCTAACCATTTGAATCTGACGATTAAGATCAGCTATTTGATCTATGTAAGAGTTTATCTCATAAACTTTTGCTGCTATCTCATCGTTTAGCTCAGATCTATAAGAGCTCAATTTACTTGATATATATTTAATCAAGCTAGATAAAGTTAAAGCCTTTTCTCTAACGCTCTCTCTTAAAGCAGGGTCCTCAGGGTTAGTTTGAAGGGATTGTAAGGCAGCCCAAAATTCATCAAAAGATTGCCTTATGCTTGAATCAGAAGGTTCATTAAAAAACTCCTGGATCCTTTGGTAAACTACTTCTTTTACTTTCCACTTACCCCAAGTTTGGAGCTCCTCTCTATACTGAAAGTCAAGGAATTTATCCCTTAAACGAGCTATCTGATCAATAGTTACACCGGTCCCTAACTGACCAGGAGTCGCAGGTCTATTAAGCGCAGGATCAGTATAAGGAACCATCGTTGTTAATTCTACTCTCTGTCGAGAATACCCCTCGGTTCCCGCATTAGACACATTGTGCCCTGTTACCTCAAGACCACGCTTTTGAGCGAATATAGCTCTTTTCCCTAGCTCTATTCCAAAGAAGCCACCTGGATCTCCCATATAAGGTTAAGCCTCCTTCTGAAAAAGAGAAAAAAGCGGAGCGCTCTGCTTTCCTCTACTATAAGTGGGCCTTGTGAGAGAGCTCATTAATGAATCTATAAAATAACTTATATATTTTAGAGTAGACTCAACCAAATAACGATTTGTTTCGTTTATCTCTTTAAGCTCGTTCAATACAGCCTTAAGTTGATTAGCCCTTTCCTCCAAAGGAGAGAACTCCTCGCTATCTAAAAAGCTCCTGAGATCACTTAGCTTTATATCCCCGTTTAATCCAAGCTCCTGAGCTATTTTTACAACCTCACTTAACCTTTTAGATTCGAGTCTTTCAGCCTCAACAATAAGTATCCTCTCTTCACCTATAATTTTAGTCAAAAGCTCGATGTTATCTTTCAAAATAGCCTCTTTCTTCTGCAAAGATAAATTACAAAGCTTCCGATAAAGAGCAAGCTCCTCATCCAATACGGAAACGAGCCTATTTAAATTCAACTTCTCTCCACTCATTTTTATTCACCTGAGGAGAAGTAAAATTCCTCCAATATCTTACGAGCTACCTGTTTTAAGTCAGGATTGTACTTCCCCTCCTCTATAAGCTTCTTTATCTCTTCCACCTTTTCCTTTCTAATATCAGGAACTTTCGAAAGAGCATCCTTTGCTATTTTAAGCTCAACAGCTCTGGAAGATATTTCTACCTTATCATCTGCTGATGATACCTTACTTTCCTCCTCAAATTTTATCTTTTTCCTTATGGGTTTTATTCCCTCAAGATATGTCTTAAAAATCTCACCTATCTTTTTTCCATACTCCACTGAGGTTCACCCCCTCATTTTTATTCTCGGCAAGCGAGGGGGACTTCTTCACTCCTTTTTATCCTTTTTCTTAAAGACATCTATTATGTACATCTTAGCCATCTCCTTTTCTTTCTCTTTCCTTTCAACATCTTTCCCAAGCTCCTCTTGAATCTTGCTTAAGGATTCCTGAAACTCTTTAAGACAACTTGGACAATACTCTCCAGAGCTTATAGGTTCCCCACATCTCTTACATCTCAGCCTACCAGCCACATCAGTAAACTTAAGTTGAATCCTCCCTTGCTTTATAAACTCAAGTATTTCATCTTCATCAACCTCTGTAGCTTCACTTATTTCCCTTATAGTTGCACGAGGGTGATCTCTCAGATAGTTATAAACTTTTTCAAAATCCTTCTCTTCCTCCTCAAGACACCGAGGACACACTTTCCTTCCACCCGTCCACAAAAAAGCTCTATTGCACTTTATGCAATTAGCAAGATCTGCCAACCTAGACACCCCCTTTCTATTAAGGGTTAACTGCTATAACGAGCTTGTAAACCTTAAAAGCCCCCGCATTGTACAAAGCTTTTGAACATTCTCTCAAAGTAGAACCTGTTGTAGTAACATCATCAACTAAAAGAACCTTCTTCTCATGAAAACTTTCCTTAGCTAAAAAAACCCCCTTTAAGTTTTTTTCTCTCTCCCTCTTCTCAAGACCAACTTGTGGAGGGGTAGGGAAAACCTTAATCAGTGAAATAGAAAGCGCTCTATCCAAAATTAAACTCAAAAGTTCAGCTAAAAATGATACATGATTAAAAATCCTTCTTCTTAAAGGGTCCTCTGGAACGGGAACTATTAAGTCTACCTTGTCCTTAAGGGGATAGATATCCTCTTTAAAGAAAAATAAAAGCTCCTTTAACGGTTCACTATAAGATTCAAATTTAGCCTTGTAAATGAGCTCCTTTAAAACCCCCTCATAAAATCCGAAAGCATAAACTTCACCATAAAGCTTAAAACCCCCTATTTTGCTTAAACAACGCTCACATAACGCCCTACCCCAAGATCCACAACCTACGCATCTATCAGGAAAAAAAAGCTCCCTTAAAAACGAAAGCATAAATATAGTTTTATAGTCTCTCAGCCGCCTTCTTTAAAGCTTCAGCTTTATCTGTCCTTTCCCAAGGGACATCAAGATCTTCTCTACCAAAGTGACCATAAGCTGCAACCTGCTTATATATAGGCCTACGCAGGTTAAGATCCCTTATTATAGCAGCAGGACGAAAATCGAAGTACTCCTTAACAAGCTCCTCTATCTTATCGTCAGCTATCTTACCTGTACCAAAAGTATCAACAGATATAGCAACCGGGTGCGCCACACCTATAGCGTAAGCCACGTGTATCTCACATTTATCCGCAAGCCCAGCAGCAACTACATTTTTAGCAGCATACCTTGCCATATAAGCGCCAGACCTGTCTACTTTAGTTGGATCCTTTCCAGAGAAGCAACCTCCACCATGCCTAACAACCCCACCATAAGTATCAACCATTATCTTTCTTCCAGTTAATCCCGTATCCGCTAGAGGACCACCAAGGACAAATCTACCTGTGGGGTTTATAAGATATCTCACATCTTTGGCTAAAAGCTCCGGAGGTATTACAGGTCTTATAACATGCTCAATTATGTCACCTCTAAGCTGATCAAGCTCTATAGCAGGATGATGCTGAGCAGAAACTATAACCGTTGTTACCCTTACAGGCTTCCCATTTTCATACTCCACAGTAACTTGAGTTTTGCCATCTGGCCTAAGATATGGAAGAATTTTTTCTTTTCTCACATACGCAAGTCTCTTAGCAAGCTTATGAGCTAAAGTTATAGGAAGAGGCATTAATTCTGGGGTCTCCGTACAAGCATATCCTATCATTATACCCTGGTCTCCTGCTCCAATTTTGTCTATCTCCGCATCACTTGATGCTCCCTCTCTAACTTCAAGTGCCATATTAACACCCTGTGCTATATCAGGAGACTGTTCATCAATTGCGGTTACCACTGCACAGGTATCCCCATCGAACCCATACTTTGCTCTAGTGTAACCAATATCCTTAACCGTTTCCCTAGCAATTTTAGGAATATCAACATAACACTCAGTTGTGATTTCACCAGCTACGACAACCAATCCTGTAGTTACAAGTACCTCACAAGCCACCCTCCCCATGGGGTCCTTTTCCAAGATAGCATCAAGAACAGCATCAGAGATTTGATCAGCAATCTTATCAGGGTGTCCTTCAGTAACAGACTCTGAAGTCAGTAAATACTTTCTTGGCATTTCTTCTCCTCCTTTCACAAATGTTTTGCCATCTCATTTTTAAGTTTATTTATTATACTCACTGGAGTTGGATCTACTCCATTAAGATAAGCTAGATATAAACTGACAAAATCTCCAAAGTATATTAGACTGTAAAGAAGAGCCATCTCGCTTTCCCCTTTCCCCTCCACCTCTTTCCAACCACCAATATTCCCCACAATTAAGCTTCTTGTGATATCAAACCTCAAAGATGTTCTCCTATTCTCCTTAGAGTGCCTTAAAGCAACAACCTTAAATATACCTTTAAAGCTTTCACTCATCCATCCCACAATTTCGTTATGATCAAGCTCGGGAAGCTCACAGGAGTAAGCAGGCTGTTTACTATTTTCGTTAAACTGGGTTTTCCATCTATAAGCTGCAACCCTTCCTACACCCTCATCACCATATATTAGAGGAACGCTCCCCTTAAGCCATAATGCTAAATCTTTTGCCCCGTTACGGGAAAGCGATACCTCTGGAGCAAGCTCCTCTCTTAATCCTCTAAGGACAGAAATCGTTTCTTCAAAACCTCTATCGAAATTAACAATATTAAATCTGCTCATAAACACTAAGAGAGGAACCGAAAGATAACCCAATGCTCCTCTCGGCTGAAAACCTGATGGCACCTTAAAATGGAAAACACCCTTTAATTTAGCCATTTCTTCAAGCTTTCCACCACTGCTTAAAAAAATAGCCTTAGATCCTCTCTTTAAGCCTATCTCGCAAGCTGAAAGCGTTTCTTCCGTATCTCCAGAGTAGCTAACCCCTAAAAGTAAGGTATCTTTATCGACCCAAGAGGGAAGCTCATATCCACGAACTACTTCAACAAATACCCTAGAACTCTGCCTTAAAAGAACTCTAAGTATATCCCCACCAACAGCTGAACCTCCCATACCTACTACCACTATGTTTTTAAACTCAAGCCTGGGCAAGTCACAACTTAGGGCTCTTCTAAATGCATCCTCAAACTGTTCAGGAAAGGACAAAAGGGTTTTCATACTCCCACCAGGATCGCAAAGGGACAAATCCAATGAGTCTAAGTTTACCACACTTTATCCCTCCTTAAAATACTTAAAGAACAAACTTTTCTCCCAAATAGAGCTTTCTTGCTGCTTTGCTCCTTGCCACAACGCCAGGCGGCCCCTCTATTAAAATTTTCCCTCCATGAATAAGATAAGCTCTATCAGTTATAGATAAAGTCTCTCGAACGTTGTGATCCGTTAAAAGTATTCCTATACCTTGTTCTTTCAATGAAAGTATCATTCTCTGAATATCATAAACCGTTATAGGATCTATCCCGGAAAAAGGCTCATCAAGTAAAAGAAAAAGAGGAGCCCCAACCATAGCTCTAGCTATCTCAACTCTTCTTCTCTCACCACCTGAAAGAGAAAAACCCTTATAATCTGCTATTTCCACAAGACCAAAATCTTCAAGTATCTTCTCTAAGAGCTTCTTACGCCTAGATGGGGGTACCCCCATCCCATCCATCGCAAGCAGGAGATTTTCTTTAACCGTTAAATCTCTAAAAACGGACGGCTCCTGAGGAAGATAAGCTATACCAGCCCGAGCTCTTTTATACATTGGCACATTGGTAATGTCAATATCATCTAAAAAAATTTTACCAGAATCAGGCTTTATCAAACCAACGATCATATAAAAAGTGGTAGTTTTACCAGCACCGTTTGGACCAAGCAAACCTACAATTTCTCCTTCCCTAACTGATAGGGATACTTCCTTTATAACTTCTCTTCCACTAAAAACCTTTACCAAGCTTTCGCCACGGAGAACAGCCATCTCAGTGTATTACCATCCTAGTTTCCCCAACCGCTCGCATAACCCCCGTATCAACATTGTATATTATCTCATTAGCACGAAGCTCAGTTTTATCTTTAAAGGCAGAGGCCTTTCCTGATATCTTCACTACTCCCGAAGTTACATCGTAAAATCCTTCGTCTGCCTTAGCCTGAAAGATACTTTTATCCCTAACATGCTTAATAAAAACATTCCCTAAAGCCCTGATATTTTTTATTTTTCCTTCATTGTCAAGTGACATATTCGCCTTAAGGGCGGTTATCAAGATGCTCTTAGACTTATCTTCATAACTTGGAGATTCTATTTCAGCTTCGCTTCCCTCAAGGAGTATTTCAGAAGCTTTAAGAACAGATTCCTTAACCGTTATGATAGGAGACTCGTAAGCTCTAAACTTATCTTTACCATAGGCTTCAAGCTTTCCACATTCAAGCTTCAACCCATCTTTAGTTAAAAGAAGCACCTTCCCTTGCGCTAAGTATTTCTCAGATTTAGAATCAAAGCTGACCTTCTGGGCTACTAACCTTCCCTTTTCATCCTCTACGGTCACGTTTCCCTCAAGAAAAGCATCTTGCGTTTTAAAGTTAACCCAACCCTTATCCGCAGAAGCCTTTCTATCTCCCCAAAACAGTCTGACATTCCCCAACGCTTCCATAATATCCTTTTCCGGATAATAAAGAACCTTATCAGCGATTAGCTTAACTTCTAAAGCTATGGAAAAGGAACATATAAAAGATAGTGATAAAACAAGCAAAGCTATCCTTCTCATGGTACCACCTTCTTACCACCTAATGCAATCCAGCGAAGATAGGCATCTATAAAGGGATCTATGTCTCCATCTATAACCTTCAAAGCGTTAGTAACTTCAAAACCTGTTCTATGGTCCTTAACCAAAGTATAAGGATGAAAAACATAGGATCTTATCTGACTTCCCCAAGCTATTTCCCTCTTTTCCCCTTTTAACTTCTCTAACTCTTCCATCTTCTTCCTTCTCTCAAGTTCATATAGTTTACTTTTCAAAATCCTTAACGCAGTCATTCTATTCTGATATTGAGACCTTTCGTTTTGACAAGAAACAACAATACCTGTAGGAATATGAACTATCCTAACAGCGCTATCAGTGGTATTTACATACTGACCTCCCCTACCACTCGCTCTAAAGGTATCTATCTTAAGATCTTCTTCCTTTATCTCTACCTCTACATCCTCGGATATCTCAGGTATAACCTCAACAGAGGCAAAAGAAGTATGCCTCCTTTTAGAGGCATCAAAGGGAGAGATTCTAACAAGCCTGTGAACCCCATTCTCTCCCTTTAATAAACCATAGGCATACTCCCCCTCAATTAATATAGTAGCGCTTTTTATACCCGCATCTTCAGCCTCCTGATATTCAAGAACCTTCACTCCAAAACCTTTGTCTTCAGCCCACCTCATATACATTCTAAGAAGCATATAAGCCCAGTCTTGAGATTCCGTACCACCTGCTCCAGGATGAATAGAAAGTATAGCATTCGAATTATCGAATTCGTCGGAAAGAAACACCTTTCTTTCCCAATCAAGAATATCATTCTCCAAATTACCAAGTTCCTTAATAAGCTCCTCTCCTAAAGCATCATCATACTCTTCTCTTAAAAGATCAAAAAAAGCTTTTATATCCTCTATCCTTTTTTCCGTATGCGTAACAGCAAAAAGGGTCTTCTCGATTTCCTTTAACTTCTTCGCCGCTTTTTGAGTTTCCTCTGCATCCCTCCATGCATCAGGAGAGGCAATCTTTTCCTCAAGAGCGCTTTTTTCAGAAACTAAGCTTGAAACGTCAAAAACAGCTCCGGATGCGCCCCCAGCGTCCCAAAAGCTCCTCAAAGCGTATAAGCATCTCATCTATCTTCATCATGATACTAAAACCTCCTTATCCTTTTCTATATTGCATAACTATCAATTTGGTTTCCTTAGGAAGAGTATAAGGATCTACCTCGATCCAACTTCTGTCAAGAACCTCAACATTCTTCAATCCTGATAAAAATGGCTCAACTCCACTTATAGGAAAGCCTAAAACAGGCGTTTTAAAATGCATAGGTATAGCAATCTTAGGATTAAGCTCCGCTAAGATCTTTCGAGCATCTCCCCCATCTATGGTGTAAAAACCACCAACAGGAATAAACAAAACATCAACTCTGCCAAAGTTAGAAAGCTGAGCTGGCGTAGGGACATGTCCCAGATCACCAAGATGAACGAGCCTTAAACCATCAGCATCTATTATAAAAGCGATATTTTTGCCCCTTTCCCTACCGGCAGACCTATCATGGAAGAGCTCAACGCCTGATATGCTAACACCCTTGATAGTCCTAAGTTCGGGCGTCATAACCACATAAGGATTACCTTTCACACCCTCAACGTAATTATGGTCAAAGTGATCATGACTAACTAAAACTATGTCAGCCTCATCACGTATAGGTGGATAACCTAAGGCTGGATCATAGGGATCGGTGATTATTTTAACCCCGTTTCTAGTTTCTATTAGAAAGCAAGCATGCCCCAGCCATTCTATCCTCAAATTTTAAACACCTCACTTAAGAGAAATCCCTTAAACTTTCCTTTCCCTCTACTTCCTCACACAAGGGAGAATGAGCGTCCTCTTTCGTCGCCCAAGGAGTTAAAGGAAACCTTATGGTCATAGGAACTCTTAAAAAGGGTTGATCTACTATAAGCTCTCCCTGAAGCAAAGTTGAAGCCCTTTCTCTCTGAGCACCAAAGAGATGGGCATATTCATCTTTCTTAAGTTCCGCTACCTTTTGATGCCCAACAACAACAGTTGAAGCCTGAGTTATCACTCTGTAGTCGACCTCCGATGCAGTTTGCTCAGCTCCTATCATTATTATTCTGAAAGACCTTCCCCTTTCAGCTATGTCCCTAAATATAGCTCCTAATGGCCCTCCGCCAGTCCTCGGCGCATACTTATTGAGTTCATCAAGAAAGATAAATACAGGTTCCGGCCTTCCCGCTGTCTCTTTAAGGTGAAGAACTTCCTTCAATATGGCACCTACAACAAAAACCTGCGCTCTATATCTGAGCTTGGCTATATCTATAACGGTAACCTTACCATTAATATCCCAATCTACCCTATAAGAGGGGGGTTCGTATTTATCAACCATACCGATGAAATCCAACCCCTCAACTGGCTTCCAAACTCTATCAAGGTCAAGCTTAAATGCTGCTTTTAACCTTCTTGCCATTGCCTTTATCGTCTTCTCTTCGAGCTCTTCCTCAGCTAAAAGCCTATTCCTAACATCCTCTGATTTCAAAAATTCTATTAAAGATCTAAAATCAGGAGGAAGGCCCTCTTCCGTTAAAACCTCGTTAGGATCCCTACCACAAACCTTAAGGTAAAGCCTGACCCTTTCTTCTTCATTAAGCGATTCTAAATCCAAACGATATCTCTTCCTTATCTCAGGCTCGTTTAGCTCCTTTTCAACTCTATTTACAAATTTCCTATAGTTATCTTCAAGTATATCAGATAAAGCTGAAACGGCAAGCTGTAAGTTTACATTCTTAGACAGCTCCTCCGGATCAAACATAAGCTCAAGTAAACTCAATTTTATTATATCAATTATATCCCACCCAAATACTTTAACCCCATATGTTCTATGAGCCACATCAGGCTCCGCATCCTTTCTACGCTTGGACGGAGCATAATAGCTCACGTTGCTAAAAGGCTTAGGAGTAAGCTCCATCTTACGGAACATCTCCTCCCATTCTTTCTTCCGCGAACTATTACACCACTCCGTATTCCACTCGTCTAAAAATAGAAGTCCTTCTCCTTTAACATTAAAAACAATAGCTCTAGAGTTAGCAAGCTCCCTTAAGGAAGCATCCTCCTTAGCAAGCTTCTTTCCTGTCTCCAAAAGAGAGTAAAGCAAAAACGTAGCGTAAGAGGTCTTAGCGGCAACTCCCGATACCCCTGATACGTTTATATGAGCACCGTTATCCCCAAGTATGTAAGCTAAATCCAGGTAGGCTACCCCTCCGTTAAGCAATATTCCAACGGGAAGAGCTCTTTTTCTTCTTTTAAGGGAAACAAAATCATAAACCTCATCAGACTCTCCCTCTTCGACGAGAAAGGCAGGAGCACCAGGAGGGGGAGGAACAGAGACGAAGGGCTCTATCCGTGTTACCACAACTCGAGCAAGGTAAACAGGCAAGATAAAGCTTCTTTTAGAAGTGACCAATGCTTCTTCAAAACCTCTCATTCCGTCGCTATCCCATCTCGTTTCTATTTCAACTATAACCCCATAAGTGGTCACTCTCTTAAAATTGCCGTAGTTAAAATTAACTTTAACCATATCATCCACTTGAAGCATTCTAAGGGGTTCGCCGTTCTCCTCATCAATTTCTATTCTTAACCAGAACTCATACGGGGTTATAGTTTTAAGACCGCTTACGCTACCCACCCTCAAGATAATCCCCCCTTCTTCAAAAGAGAACTTAGATAACTATTCCACAAAAAGAAAGATGAAAGATAAGATTCCAGGGAATAAACTATAGGTAGATTTTCAGGACTCCTCGGAAGGTTACATCCCTTCATAGTCATTGAAGAAATAAATAGGGCTAAGGAATCAAAAGCCTCTGAAATTTCCCTCTTCAAAATATCTCTTTTATCCCCGCTTTCAAAATCCCTTCTTAAAACAAGAGTTTCCAAACGAACTATCCCTTTTATAGGGTTTTCTCCGCTTTCAATATCAATAAGCCTCAAATAACACATGACCCTTAGTATATCTTCCGTTTCTCTGAGATAAACAGTATAGAAGGGAGTTCTCTCTCCCTTGCGTAAGCTTTGCACCAAAGATAGAAAATCCTGAGAAAGATGCTCCTTAATAATTCTTTTAACAAGCCCTACTGGCCCGTATTCTCTCCCTATAAAAGTAGGTGACCCTGGATGCATAGTTCCATCTTTAATTATGAAGCCTTCCCTCTTTAAAACCATTTCTCCTAAATAAGCTCTTTCCTCGTTAAGAAGCAGATTATTAACGCTCTTTGAAATTCTATCCTCTCCCTCAGAAGCAAGCTCCACAATCTCGAAGGGAAACCTCTCAAGGGTTGGGAAATAAGCTTCGCGTTCAAGAATCCTTCTTACTAAGCTTCCAGATAATATTAAAAACCTTTTGATTAATGGGTCTTTACAGGTCCTAATGTAATCCTTACCCCATATCACATGACCAATCACTATTTCCGCAATACACCCCTCTGAACCATCTAAACCATGAAGCCTCCTATGTATTTTTCTAACGCCGTCTATAAAAATAACCTTTTCTAATCTCCTTGGTTTTCTACTTTTATCTATCAGCCAAGATTTCCATAACTCTGTGCTTAGAGGAATTTCATGAAACTCTACCTCTTCAGCAAGACGAGATTCCTTCTCCACACGAGTATGATAAAAAGGAAAATCCTCAGATTCCTGCCAATGATCAGAGTATACCCCATTGTCTTTCAAAAGCTTCAATATATCTAGGCCCATCTGGCCTTACCCCCATTTACGAGGAGCTTCACCGCAAAATAATCAGCAAAGACCGGATCATGAGTTATAATACCTATAAGTTTTCCACTATTATCAAGCTCAGTAAGCTCATGAGCAACCATATCTAAATTCTCTCTATCCAACGGGGAAAAGCCCTCATCTATAAAAAAGGCCTCTAATCCACCTGCTAAAACCTCAGCAATACCCAAGGCCAAAGATAGGGATATCAATACCTTTTCCCCTCCTGAAAGGTCCCTCATGCTTCTTCTTTCCCCACCTATGTCTTCATCAATCACGAAAAGATCTAGCTTTTCCGTAGCTTCTATAAGATACCTACCCTTAGTTAAGCGCGAGAGATAAGAGTTAGCAATATTTGCCGCCTCCATTAAATAGTGAGAAACCAAGAATTTAGGAAAGTTACTATCTGATAAGTTCTTCTTAAGTTCGCTAAGCAAACCAACCTCAGCCTGCAAAATCTCAACCTTACTTTTAAGCGAGTTATAATTTTTTATATCCTTATCTATAGCTTCTAATCTGCTTCTTTTTCTCCAAAGCTCAGCATTTAAAGAATCCCTCTCAGACCTCTTGGCCCTAATATCATTCTCTCTTAAGGTTATTTCCCTCTGAATCTCCTCAAGGGTTAAAGATGTATCTATTCGTGATTCCAAAGCTGCAATTTTTTCGCTCAAAATAGAAAGCTCCTTTTCAACTTCTACAAGCTCATTTTCCAAATTAACTTTTTCGTCACTTAATCCTTTTAAGGAAGCCTTAAGCGAACTCATCTTTAACTTGATTTCCTCTTTTTTCTTTCGAAGCTCTTCCATCTTTGCTTTTTTACGGGCTCTCAAGCCTTCCAAATCTTGTTCTCCAAACTGCTTTTTGATATAGTTAAGCATCTCTTCAAGCAAGCTCCCCTTCTCCTTTAATCTACTTTCAGAAAGAGTTATTTCAGAAATAAGCTCTCTCCTATAGCGTTCCCTCTCCCTAAGTTCTCCCTCAATGCCTGTTAAAGATTTTTCTCTCTCCTGACGTCTTTTTGAAGCATCCTCATAGAGCTTCCTAAGATGTTTTAAGGTCTCGATTTCGATATTCTCCTCCTGCACTAGCGAGGTTATGACAGAACCACACACTGGACACAGATCCCCCACTTTCAAACCCCTTTTAACTTCGTTAGTAAAATATTTCTCGCGAGCCCTCTCATAACTCTCCTTAAGCTTCTCTTCCTCCTCTCTCAAATATTCACAGTTCTGTTTCTCTTCCTTAAGCTTTTTAAGAAGTACATCTATTTCTTCTTCTATCCTCTTAACTTTGTATACTTTGCTTTTGAACTCATTTTCTAAAGAAGAAAACTCCGTTTTTAAGGGAAGAATTTTATCCCAAACAGACTCAAGAGTTTCAAATAGGCTTCGCTCCTTTTCATAATCATCCTCTACGCTTTCCAATAGCGAAATGAGTCTCTTTTCAATATCTGAACCCTCTGATATTTTATTCTCTATCTCCGAAAGCCTTAGCAAAGCTCTATCTTTCCTCCTCCTTAGGCTCTCCATTAGCTCTTTATCCCTCGCTAACTCTTTAAGAGCGCTTTCCTTGCCTCTAAGCTCATTAAGCGCTTTTTCCAAAGCCTCTATTTCTCTAGCTATCTTAGATATCTCAAACTCAAGCTCATCTATCTGAGGCAATATCCTCTCTTTCTCTTTCTTAAGCTCCTCCAAGTTAATTGCGCTAATTTGAGCAGTATAAACTCTAAGCTCCCCCTCCTTTCCCTTCAGGTCAGATTCAGCATACTCAGCGATACGAGAAAGTTTATTACCGCTTAAAAGCTCTTTTAAAACCTTCATTCTATCTGTACCTGTGAGCTCCAAAAACCTGGTTATCTCACCCTGCGGAAGCAAAACCGTAGTCTTAAAAGTTTCGCTAGTTAAACCTATGAGCCTCTCTATTCTCTTTGAAGCCTCTATAGAGGAAGCTATCCTTTCCATGGTATCCAAACACTCTAAATAAACAGACCCCTTCCTTGTGGACTCAATCACTTCTCTCTTTATCCTCCAGCGCTTACCATGATGAGAAAATTCAAGCTCTACTAAAGCTTTACCATCGTTAGACTCCCTATTAACCACTCCCTCATATCCAGTTCCATGCCTTAAAGTTCTGCCAAACAAGGCAAAGTATATCGCTTCAAGGATACTACTCTTGCCAGCTCCATTAGGTCCCTGAATAACAAAAACCTCTTTCCCTACGAATGATATATCAACATCTCGAAGCCCCATAAAGTTCCTCACCACAAGCCTAAGAGGCTTCATCCTCTTCTTCCACCTTCCTAAAATAATACCTAAATCTCTCTAGAAGCGAGCGATCCTCAACTCCCTTCAGTTTAAGATACTCTCTGAACATCTCAACAAGGTCTCCACTCTTGGAAATCCTGACACTCCTTTGATCTTCTCTATCGCCTCTATCCAACTTTACCTTTACTATTCTCTCGTCCATGGAAAAAACTCTATTAATATAAAAGGAAGATGAGAAGAAAGGCCCCTTTGACATATCTAACTCAACTCTAATATAAGCATCCTCCTTTAAGGATTCCAACATATCTTTAAGGACATCCAAATCCGAAGCTAAAACCTTGAGGGTCTTTAGCTCCTTAGAGGTAATCTTTATAGGCTCGACTTTCACCTCACTCCCTTCCTCAATCTCAACCCATAAGGCACCAACTAAGTTGCCTTCCTCCTTAAACCCTATTCTAATCAACCCCCCACAGTAGTAGGAGGGAACAGATGTTCCTGGAACCTTCATTTGAGAGTGAACATGTCCTAAGGCAACATAATCGAAAACTTCGCTACTTAAAAAATCCTTTGGTACAAAAAGCTCAGATAAAATGGTAATTTCATTTTGATAGGGAAGCCCCTCGACAGATAGGTGTCCAACGAGAATATTCCATCTATCAAGTTTAGCAAACTTCTTAAGCTCATTTTTGTAGTCAGAAAGTAGCTTCCTTGCTTGATCTTGAAGCTCAGATGCTCGATATTTCTTCAGCAAATTTCGTAATGGAAAATAAGGAAAGTAAAAGATTCTCAATCCATCTATTTCCTCAAACGGGCTCTCACAAAGAGATGATAATATATGTATACCCATACGGGAGGAAAAAGGATGATAAGTAGCAAGGCCTCGCCAATCATGATTACCCAACACAATGACAACAGGGGCTATTTTAGAAAAATCTATTATCAAGGATAAAACCTCTTTCGCCTCAATTTCAGATGGAGCAACGTAATGATCAAAGATATCACCGCAGATTAGGATACAATCAGGCTTATTCTTATAGCTATAATCATATATCTCTTCCAGTGCCCTCCTTATCTCTGGATTTCTATCCACAGCGCGAGGAGAATCCTTCCAAGACACACGTCCCCAATGCCAATCAGCTGTCTGAAGCAATCTAATAGATCGTCGCATTCTAGATCACCTCAAGGGCAATTATATCATAATATATAATTAAACTAACTTTTCGCCCTAAGCCTGAAAGTATCAAAGGAAATATTGGGATCTTCAACAATTTCTATAGTCCTGCTATAATCTTTTTCCCACTCCTCCTTCACTTTATTCAAAGATCCCTTCAAAGCAGGGTTCACCACTATCTCTATGATTTGAGTATTATTAGAAGATAAGAACTTTTTCAAACGCCTTTTAATATCCATGATAAGAGTATCTTCGCTTAAAACCCAGCCTCTTCCATCACAATAAGGACAAGTCATACCAAGACGTTCTATCAGATCTGGTCCTTCACGCTCTCTCGTAAGCTCAAGAAGGCCTAATGGGCTAAAAGAGCATATCTCTACTTCCCTCTTATCCTTTTTAAGCTCTAAAGCCAATTCTTTTATTAGCGTCTCTTTATTCTTGTCATTTTTCATATCTATAAAATCTATAATAACTATGCCCCCTATACCTCTTAACCTAAGCTGACGAGCTATCTCCTTCGCCGCTTCTATATTAGTCGTCAAAGCCGTTTTTTCAAAGCTTTCTCCCCCAACGAAGCTTGAGGTATTTACATCTATAACCGTCAAGGCTTCAGCCCTATCTATTACCACCTCACCACCACATTTCAATGGAACCTTCCTCAGAAGAAGCTTATTAAGCTCATCTTCCACCCCATAAGCCTCAAATAGAGAGAGAAAAGGATTGTCATGATAGACAAAGTTAACATCAGCCTCTCCCCTATTCCACCCATCTATTATCTTCTTGACTTCTGACAAGGCTTCAATATTATCAGAACATATTTCCTTAACTTCAGGAGAATACCAATCCCTTAAAACCTTCTTAATAAGAGGAGGCTCAGAGTAAAGAAGGGAAGGAGCTGGTAAAGAATAAAATTTTTCCATTATTTCAGACCATAATGAGAGAAGCTCAGAAAGCTCATTTAATATAACATCATCGCTTTCCCCCCAACTTACAGTTCGAGCTACAGCACCGAAACCAGGCGGTAGGGATCTTTCAAGGAGCTCTTTAAGCCTTTTCCTTTCCGACGGTTTATTTATTCTCCGTGAAACCCCTATCCTATCGGAACCTGGAAGAAGAAGTATATAGTGGCCAGGAAGGGAAACCCTCGAGGTAAGTCTCGGTCCCTTAAGTTCCTTTCCCTCCCTTGCAACTTGGATGATTATTTCCTCTCCCGCTCTAATACTTCTGTCTAAGTCCTTGAATGGAAGAAAACCGTTTTTTCCTATGCCTATGTTTATAAAAGCAGCTCCCATGCCAGGCAGAACCCTTTCGACCCTTCCTTTATATATATTTCCAACTATGTCCTTGATCCATGGCCTTTCTATAAAGAATTCAACCAGAGCCCCATCCTCAAGCAAAGCTATACGTGTCTCCTCATCCACACTTATTAACATACTTATCAAGTTGCTCAACCTCCCCAAAGGGATTAATAATTATCTCCCCCTCAAACTTCCACAAACCAAGCCTTCTTATAAGACACATATCCTCCCATGAAAGACCTAAAGAAAAAAGAACTTTAACTATACCTGAGGACTCACCCTTCTGAAAGAGAAAGATCCTATAAGTCTTGGTGGAGCGCTTTTCCAATTTATATAAAATATCTCCGAGAGCCTTAAAATCTAAGTCTCTCTCCTCTCTTAAGAAAAGATCATAAATAGAGAAATTTACAAACTTAGATATCTCAAAGCTGGGAGATACTTCACATCTTAAAATATGGAGCTCCTCGGGAAGCTCTCTATTCAACTTGTACATAACCTGAACAGGATCCTCAGGTTTTTCAAGTTCTAAGTCAAAATACTCCTTTAAACCCTCCACTCCAAGGGGAAGGGGAATTCCTAAATTTATTCTCATTTGAGGAGAAAATCCAGAGCTATAACTTATGGGAATCAAAGCTCTTCTTATGGCCCGCTTCAAGGAATTAAGCCAATCAAGATGTGATACAAACCTAAAAATACCTATCTTTCTATGTTCCAAGCGCAATTTCATTTCTAACTCCATATTTATGACATACTCCACAATTAGAGCATAAGCCAAATCTACAATCCCTAGTGGTTTCACCCTTAAGAGCTCTTTCGTGTTCTTTAATGAGGAATTCTTTTGAAATTCCACTATCTATGAAATCCCACGGGAGAGCCTCAGTATAAGACGGCTTTCTCTGAGCATACCAATAAGGATCAATCCCCTCCTCCTCAAAAGAGGAAAGCCATATATTCATATTAAGCTGTTCATTCCAACCATCGAAACGAGCCCCTCTTTTCCAAGCCCTTTCAATAACATTAGCAAGCTTTTCGTCTCCACGAGATAAAACCGCTTCCAAAAAGCTTAGATTAACATCATGATAGTGAATTTCTATATCCCTTCCCTTTAAGGAGCCTTTTACAAACCTTAACGTCTCAAGAAGATAATCCAAGGGAAATTGACCTTCCCACTGAAATGGAGTATGAGCCTTCGGGACGAAAGAAGCTAAGCTCACAGACAGAGAAAATCTCCTACTAAATCTTTTACCCAATCTATGAACTTCCTTAATTAACGAAACCAGCCCATTTATATCCTCTTCACTCTCAGTAGGTAACCCAACCATAAAATATAACTTAACTCTATTCCAACCCCTTCTAGCAAGCTCCTCTATCGTTCTAAATATATCATCATCACTAATATTTTTATTTATTACATCCCTAAGCCTTTGCGTTCCAGCTTCGGGAGCAAAGGTGAGAGTCGTCTTCTTACCACTACCTATAATCTCGTCAACCAAGCTAACAGAAAACCCATCCATCCTAAGAGATGGAAGGGAAAAGTTCACTCTAAGGCCTAATTTTTTCAATTCATTCTTTATAGAAAAAAGAGCCTCCTTAATTACAGAATAATCACAAGAAGCTAAAGAAGTTAAGGACATTTCCTCATAACCAGTTGAAGAAACCAAACTTTTAGCAAGCTCAACCACCCTTTTAAGGCTTCTTTCTCTCACAGGTCTATATATCATACCAGCTTGGCAGAATCTACAACCTCGAGCGCATCCTCTAAAAACCTCAACAGAAACCCTATCATGTACGATCTCACACCAAGGTACAAGATCCGTCATCGGATAAAAGGCCTCATCCAAGTTTGGAAGTATGCATCTTTTTACTACCTGCTTATTTGAAAATAGAGGAACCCAAAGCCATGGGAAACGCTTGTCTGCCTCCGATAGAAACTCCTCTCTCTTAAAACCGTATTTTTTACACTCTCTGTAAAACTTTAAAAGCTCTAAAAAGGACTCCTCTCCATCTCCTACAAGGAAACAGTCGAAAAATGGAGCAAAAATCTGAGCTGTAAAAGCCCCAGGGCCACCGCCGATCACTATAGGATGCTTTTCTTGTCTATCCTCCGTCCTTAAGGGTATTCCTCCAAGATCAAGGAGAGTTAAGATATTTGTAGCATTCATCTCATATTGAAGAGTTATACCTAGAAAATCAAAATCCTTAAGAGGAGTATCACTCTCATAAGAGCTTAGGAAATCCCCGCTTTTTCTTATATAGTCCTCCGCATCTATCCAAGGAACATAAGCTCTTTCAACGGCGAGCCAATCAAATCTATTCAGGTGCCAATAGAGTATCTTATAACCAAGATAAGACATACCTATTTCATAGGTATCAGGATAAGCAAGGCAGACCCTAACATCTACCTTTTCCCAATCCTTAAAAGGGGTATTCCACTCTTTACCTATATATCTTGAAGGGCGAGACACAAGAGAAAGCCATTTCCTCATTCCTTAAGACTCCCTAATAATCCTCCCCCTATAAACGCTTAAAACCAAACCTATGCATATCATAAAAGATAAGGTTGCACTACCTCCGTAACTGAAGAATGGAAGAGGTAACCCTTTAACGGGTATAAGTCCGATAGTCATAGCTATGTTCACAAATATATGTAAGAAGAATAGAGAAACAACTCCCGATGCTATATAAAAACCTTCCTTATCCTTGGAAAGAAGCGCTATTTTATAAATCCTCCATATAAGCAAAGTATAAAGAAGGATAAGCAAGGAAGTCCCTAAAAAGCCAAACTCTTCCCCCCAGACGCAGAATATAAAATCGGTGTGATGCTCTGGAAGAAATCTAAGCTTATGCTGTAAACCATTTAAAAAGCCAGCTCCCAGAACCCCACCTGAACCCAAGGATATCTTCGATTGAAGAAGATTATATCCAACTCCAAGAGGATCATATTCTGGATCTAAAAAAGCAAGTAGCCTCCTTTTTTGATAATCCTTAAGAAACTCCCATAAGATCGGAATGGAGCCTATAGAAGCAAGCATGGTAACGAAAAAATACCTTAAATGCGAAGAAGATAAGAAAAGATAAACCAGGAAAAAGAAGATCATTACTCCTGAGGTACCCAAGTCAGGTTGTTTGGCTATAAGTAAAGCTGGGAGGAGAGAGTACAAGCTAAGCTCGACCACTTCTCCCCATCTTTCTATTCCACCCTTTAAAGCTAAAATACGAGAGTAAAGAAGTATCATTACAGGCTTTATAAACTCAGAAGGCTGAAATGAAAAACCAAATATAACAAGCCATCTTTTAGCTCCTCCCGCTCCTCTCCCAAAAACTAAAACCAAGAGCAGAAGCCCGATAAAAGCTACATAAAGAAGGTTACTAAGCTTAATTAAACGATGATAATCATAAAAAGCAAAAATAATACATAAACCGAAACCTATGAGGTTCCAGAAAATTTGTCTATAAAAGAAAGCCTCCTTCTGATTAAGGGTAGCGCTATACAAGTTTAAGGTTCCTAAAATCATTAATAAAAAAAGGATCACCAAAAGAGAAAAATCTAATTCCCTAATCCTCAAATTTTATCTCTCCAAACTCCTCGATGGTGACCTACCTATAACAGGGACGCTTATAAAGAGAAAGGTCTCTCCCTTTTCCCTCTTAACTTTCATTTCAACTCTATCCCTATCATAGCTAACATAATCCCTAAGAACCATAAGTATCTTATCCATCATCTCTATCATCTCGTTTCGCGTAAGTTCCGCTCTATCGTGTTTAACCATTATTTCAAGTCTGCTTTTAGCTATCTGCGAAGATTGCTCTCCTCTCTTAAATAAACCCTTAAAAAGCGAAAACAAGGCTATCACCTTCCACCAAAAAGTTTCCTAATCTTACTCCAGAATCCCGTATCCTTCTTCGAAGAAAGCTCAATTAAGGGAACGTCATACCCTTGTAACCTTGCAACTATGTTTTTAAAAGCTTTCGAAGCATCACTATTTTCTCTAAGTATAACTGGTTCTCCCTTATTAGTTGCAACTATAACTTCTTCATCTTCAGGAATTATCCCTAAGAGAGGAATAGCAAGAATATCAAGTACATCTCTGACGCTAAGCATGTCTCCCTTTTCTACCATATCCGCTCTTAATCTGTTAATTATAAGCTGAGGAGTCCCTTTCCCCATGGCTTCGAGTAAACCTATTATCCTATCAGCATCTCTAACCGCAGAAACCTCCGGTGTAGTAACTACTATACCCTTATCAGCTCCTATCGCAGCGTTTCTAAAACCAGATTCTATACCTGCTGGACTATCTATGAGCACATAGTCAAACATCTCTCTTAGTCTAGAACAGACGTCTATCATCTGATCAGGAGAGACAGCCTCTTTGGTCCTTGTTTGAGCGGCAGGAAGCAGAAAAAGAGTTTCAACTCGCTTATCTCTTACAAGAGCCTGCTCAAGCCTACAACTTCCCTCTACCACATCAACTATATTAAATACTATCCTGTTTTCAAGCCCGAGAACGACATCCAAGTTTCTCAATCCTATATCCGCATCAACCGTGACAACTCTCGCTCCCCCTAAAGCCAATCCAATCCCTAGGTTAGCCGTAACCGTCGTCTTACCAACCCCTCCTTTTCCAGAGGTTATCACATAAACCTCTCCCATTTAATCACCCTCCTCGAATAGGCTGAAAACTAATTTTTTCATCAGAGAACAAAATTAAAGCTGGCTTATCCTTTGAAACGTTTGAGGGAATAGAAATTATTCTACCCTTAAGAACAAGAAGAGAAGGAGAAAGTTTTAAGGCTGCAACTACCACTTCTCCTTCACCCTCCATACCTACATATGCACTTCCTCTAAGAGCTCCAAAAACTAAAAGACTTCCACCGACTCTAACCTCTGCTCCTGGATTAACATCCCCTATTATTACAAGGTTTCCCTTACACTCTAGAGAGCTACCTGAACGGAGCGTACCTATGTGAAACGAAGGAAAAACCTTAGATTCTTCTTGAGGATAAACTTGCGGCAAAAATTCCTTAACTACTTTTCTTGTGATAGGATTAAGCGCCTTAACCCCAACAAGCTTTAAAAACGGTTTCTTATAAAACAACTCATCTATAAGCTTATACTCTTCCTTGCTCAACTTTCTCTCACCAAGCTCAAGAAAAACCTTCCCCTCGTTAAAGAAAGACATGTTAAGCTTCTTTTCAAGCTCCTCAATGACACTACTCCAACAAGCCTTATCATCTATTACAATCTTTATTCCACCTTTAACTCCCTTGACCTTTACCGCTTCCATAAACATACCTCCCAAAGAAAAACTCCAAAACCTTCTTTGCCACAGGCACAGCGGCAACCCCACCTGTTCCCCCCTCTTCTACCAAAACGACAATAGCAACCCTAGGATCGTCATAAGGTGCAAAACCTATAAACCAAGCATGCTCTTTACCTCGGGGGTTCTGAGCGCTACCAGTTTTACCCGCTGCTTTTATAATACCATCAGATAAAAGCTTAGCAGTACCCTCAGATACAGCGAGTCTCATTCCCTTTCTGACATGTTCCATAACTTGCTTTGAAAAAGGAAGCTCTCCATAAGGCTCCGGAGAAAATCTCTCAATTATATTACCACTATCATCTACAAGAGCTCTCGCTATTCTGGGCCTATACAATGTCCCACCATTAGCTATAGCTGAAACGAAAGAAAGCATCTGTATAGGAGTAACAAGCAAATAGCTCTGCCCTATTGAAAGATTAATCGTATCACCAGGATACCACGGTTCTTTAAATCTCTTTTTCTTCCACTCCGGTGTAGGAATAAATCCCTTAGACTCCGAAAGTAGATCTATACCGGTTTCCACTCCTAAACCACATCTATTAGCGTAACTTACTATCTTCTCAGCTCCAAGCTCCCTGCCCAAAGTGTAAAAGTAAACATTACAAGACTGAGCTATAGCTTGATAAAGCTCAACAACACCGTGCCCTCCCTCTTTCCAACATTTAAAATCTCTATCACCAACTTTTAAGGAACCTGTGCAAAGAGCTCTTCTCTGAGGGGAAGCAACTCCCTCCGATAAAGAGGATAACGCTACTATAATTTTAAAAAGAGAGCCTGGAGGAAGCTCCGCTTGAATCGCTCGGTTGAACATAGGACGATCAGGATCATCAATTAGCTCTTTCCATTCAGACGAATCCACACCCCATACAAAGCGATTAGGATCAAAGGATGGTTTAGATACTAATGCCAAAATAGAACCATCTCTAGGATCCATCACTATAATACAACCCTTATTATCCCCCAACGCATCATAAGCCACTTTTTGAAGATGTTTATCTATATTTAGCATCAAATTAAAACCATTTTCTGGAGGAACCTCCTTAATAAGAGACATCTCCTTACCGAGAGCATCAACCTCTACTTCCCTATATCCATCTATACCCTTTAGATACTCTTCATAAACGCTCTCAAGCCCCATTTTACCAATATGATCGCCACCTCTATAACCTCTACTACCATAAAGCTTAAGCTCCCTCTCTGAGATTTCAGCCGTATAACCTATAACGTGAGAGAAAAGCTCCCCCCATGGATAAAGTCTTCTTGTATCCACCTCAAGATTAAGGAAATCCTTAGACATTAACCACTCCCTCACATCTATTACCTGGACAAGAGGCATATTATCAACTACAAGAACTGACCAGTAGTTAGAGTAAAACCTCCTTTTATAGTTCTTACAAAGCTCCTCATAAGGAACTTTAAGCTCCTGAGAAAGTTCCTTCAAGAAATCTTCAATGGAGGAATAGTTACCCTTAACTAAAGCAGGTATAAAGGATATGCCATAGGAAGGAAGATTAAAGGCCAAAACCGAACCAGCTCTATCGTATATCATCCCCCTCAAAGCCTTAACGCGAACCAATCTTATCCTGTTTTCCTGAGCAGCGGTCTTATAACGCTCTTCCATGAGAACTTGTATATACCACAGTCTAGCAAGCAGAATAAAGAAAAGAAAAATATAAACGAAAATTAACGTAATTAACCTATTAACCCTCAAACTTTAGTGCCCCCACTCAACCTCATTAAAATTAGACCCATTCCTAAAATCAAAGTATCTATAATAACCCTGCCAAAGAATATAATAAAATTGACATCGTACTCAAGTCTCAATAATCGATAAAAACCAAACTTAAAGGCCTGAAACAAAAATAAAATAGCAAGACCAATCAAAATACTCCTATAGCGAAGCTTAAAGCGAGACCCCCTTATTAAAGAGCTTAATGGATATGCTATTGAAACAAAATAAATGGAGCTAAGACCTATAACGGGTTCCCACCTTAAATCTAACAAAAAACCGCTTAGAAAGGCAAAAAGCAGAGCTTTTACACTGCTTAAGCAACAAGAAGAAGTTATTACAACTACTGCAGCAAGATCAGGAGTTAGGGGACCCAAAAATGGAGATAAAGCCCCTTCAACGCTTAAGGCTAAAAAGAGCAAAGCAAGCCAAACAATAAGAGCTTCACCTCCCCTTTAATATCCATAGATCTCTAAGCTTACTAAAATCCTCAAGAGGTTTAACCTTAATCTCCACAAAACCGCTTCTTCCCTTTACATAGAACACCTTGCCTATAGCTATACCTGCAGGTATCCTTTCCCCCATCCCAGCGGTAACCACATCATCGTTTACTGAGACGTCTCCCTCCTCAGGAATATAAAGTAGCTCACAATAAGAGCCTCCTGTCCCCCTCAAAACCCCAAAGCTCCTTGACCTAACTAAAAGAGCGCCTATTATCGAATTGCGAGAGGTTATCAATCTGACCCTAGATATCCTAGCACTGACCTCAACAACCTCTCCGACAAGCCCCCTTTCCCCTAAAACAGCCATTCCAACGCCAACACCATCATCCTTCCCCTTATCCACAACTAACTCACTGAACCATCTATCTGGAAAGCGATAAACTATCCTACAAGGAATGAAACCCTCTCTCAAGCGAGGCGCTCCATTAAAACCCGACTTAAGAATAGAAAGCTCATGTCTCAGTAAGGAAAGCTCTCTCCTAAGATTAGCATTTTCCCTTACAAGGTTAACGTGCGAACATAAAAAATAAAGAAGCTCCCTTCCCTTCACTAAAGGTAAAGACAAAACCTTTTCCACCGGAAAGGCAAAAGACATATAACCTCTTCTCACAAGCTCTATACCCGACCATCCTCTTAAACTTAAAGAGGATAAAAGAAGGGAAAAGAAGAGGAGAATTCCCATCAAAAACCAGGTTCTTCTCAGACTTTCCAACTATTCTTCTCCTCTCTTAATGCTTAAGAGTACCCTCCTTAAAGTATCAAGCTCCTCAAGAACCTTTCCCGCTCCTAAAGCCACACAATACATAGGATTCTCACTAAGGTATGCCGGAACACCAACCCCCTTACTTACCATCTTATCTAATCCCTTAAGAAGAGAGGTCCCTCCCGTCATAACTATACCTCTATCTATAATATCTGCAGAAAGCTCTGGGGGGGTTTGCTCAAGGACTGCCCTAACAGCTTCGATTATCCTTTGTGCAACCGGCTTTAAAACCTCCCTTATCTCAGAGGAGCTTATCTCCTTAACCCTTGGAACACCATTCCTTAAATCCCTACCCTTAACTTCCATACTAACTTCATCCATATCATCATCTACATTACCTATCGTTTTCTTAATATTCTCAGCCATCTGTTCCCCTATAACGAGCTCATGAACCCTATTCATATACTCCATTATCGCATTATCCATCTCATCACCGGCCACTTTTATGGACTCTCTAACTACTATGCCTCCTAGCGATATAACCGCCACTTCCGTTCTTCCACCACCTATATCAAGAACCATATTCCCACGAGGCTCATGTATAGGAAGACCAGCACCTATAGCGGCAGCGAGAGGCTCCTCTATTAGGTAAGCCTCGCGAGCGCCAGCCTGAAGGGTCGCATCCACAACAGCTCTTCTTTCAACTTCCGTGATTCCAGAAGGAACACAAACAATAACCCTCGGCTTAAACATCCCCTTCCTACCATGAACTTTACTCATAAAGTACCGAAGCATCATCTTAGTAACATCGAAATCAGCTATAACACCATTTCTCATGGGCTTTATTGCTTCTATATCTTGTGGTGTTTTACCTACCATTTTTTTAGCTTCCTCTCCAACAGCTATAATCTCTTTAGTGGCCTTTTGAATGGCAACAACCGATGGCTCAGATATAACGATCCCTTTTCCCCTGACATAAACCACAGTATATGCAGTTCCAAGGTCTATCCCCATATCTTTAGAGAACAAACCTGCTATAAAGTCAAACACAACGCTATCCCTCCTCTAAAACTGCCTTCTTAGCGAAGCTGTAAAACCTTTTATTGCCAATTATTATATGATCATCAAACCTTATATCCATCTTAAAAGCAAGCTCCTTTATCTTCTCCGTTACAAGGATATCTTCCTCACTCGGAGAAGGATCACCAGAAAGATGATTATGAGAAATTATCATCCTAGAAGCATTGGATTTAATAACAGCGCTTATCACCTCTCTAGGGTAAAAAGGACTCTCCGCTAAAGTACCCTGTCCCACCTTTTTTACACCCAAGAGCTTTCCTTTGGCGTCAAGGGATAAAACGTAAATCTCTTCTCTCTCCCAAGAGAACACTCCCTTAAGAAAACGATAAGCTTCAAAAGGATTTAATATCTTTATATAAGGCGAAAAAGGACTTCTTTCAATCCTCTTTACGATCTCAGCTACCGCCTTTATTTGGCATGCTTTAGCTAGACCCATACCTTCTATTCCCTCAAGCTCCTCTAAGGTCGCCTCCAAAAGCCCTTTAAGACCACCAAATGTATTAAGTAACCTTTCCGATAGCTCCAAGACGCTACTTTTATTAGAACCAGTTCTTAAGATAATCGCTAAAAGTTCCGCCTCAGATAAAAAAGAACTTCCATAAAGCTTAAGCTTCTCCCGTGGCTTCTCAGATCCCGGCCTAAGCTTAAACGAGGAACGGGTTTCCATACATCTCCTCCTCTATTGTCGTTTCCTCTCCATGACCAGGATAAACCTTAGTAATTTTAGGAAGCCTAAAAAGCTTATTCCTTATGGAACTTATCAAAGCTTCCCAAGAACTACCAGGGAAATCTGTCCTCCCCACAGATCTACAGAAAAGGGTATCACCAGAAAAGAGTATCCCCACATCTTTCACATAAAAGCAAACGCTCCCAGGAGTATGTCCAGGAGTGTGTATAACCTCAATTTTAAAATTACCAAGCTCTATCAGGTCCCCATTACTGAGGCACATATCAGCTTTAGGAGAGGATATAACGCTCCCTAACCATATAGAGAGATTTAAGGCAGGAGAAGTAAGCATAGATGCGTCTTCCTCATGTATTAGAATTTTAGCATTTTCAAAAGCTCTCTTTAAAGCAGCATTTCCAGCTATGTGATCCGCATGTCCATGAGTATTAAGTATATATTTAAGATCAAAAGGAGCTCTCTTTAAGAAATCTATTATCTCCCATGGATCCCCACCAGGATCAACAACAAGCGCAACTTTATTAATCTCGTCAGCAAGAAGATAGGCATTAGAAGCTAATTCTCCCAAAACCCATCGCTTTAGAATCATCCCCTACGAGGCCTCCTTCTATCCTCGCTATCAAGCATAATCGTAACAGGGCCATCATTATAAATCTTAACAAGCATCATCGCACCAAACTCACCAGTTTCAACCCTGATTCCCCTCTCTCTAAGTCTATTTATAAAAAGTTCATACATCTCCTTACCCTTTTCCGGCGTAGCGGCCTCAGTAAAGCTTGGTCTTCTTCCCTTCCTACAATCAGCATAAAGGGTAAACTGAGAAACAACCAAGGCCTCTCCTCCCACATCTAACAAAGACAGGTTCATTTTGCCATCCATATCAGGAAAAACTCTTAAGTTGACTACTTTATCTATAAGATAATCCAAATCCTCTATGGTATCATTCTGACCAACACCTAAAAGAATCACAAAACCTTTCCCTATCCTTCCCACTTCCTTATCGTTTATGAAAACAGCACCCTCTTTAACGCGTTGTATAAGAGCTCTCACTTTCCATTTAACCCTCCCTCTGAATAGCTATTACGCTACTAACCTCTCTTATCTTACCAAATAAATTATATAGGAAGTTAAGGTTTTTAACCCTTATGGTCATGGAAATCTCAGCCATACCGCTTTGTTTAACCTTTACATTCATAGAATCTATATTTATACCGAAAGAGGCTATCTCCCTAGAGATATCGGCTACCAAACCTGGCCGATCAAAAGCCTCTATCCTTACCTTTACAGGGAAGTCCCCTTCCATAAATCCTCCCCACCAAACTCTAACGAACCTTTTAGTATCAAAAGTTTTTAAAGATTTACAATCTACCCTATGAACGGTTATACCACGCCCCTTAGTTACATACCCCAAAATTTCGTCGCCTGGAACAGGGCTACAACACTTAGCCAAGTTAACTTGGATCCCATCTATTCCCTCAACCATTATCCCAAGAGGACTATAAGACTTTCTTCTCTCCGGCTCTCTCTTTTCCTCTATCCTAAAACCAAGAAGCTTTTGAAGAACGCTACTTACAGAGAGGGTTCCTTCAGCTATACCAAGAAGAAGATCCTCCTCGCTTAAGAAGCCAAACTCTTTTGCCAGCTCGTTAAGCTTGCCAGAAGCTAAAATCTTCTGATCGTCAGCTCCTCTCCCTCTTATATCCCTCGCTAAGATCTCTCTTCCCCTTCTAATTAAGGCCTCTCTCTCCTTTAACTCCTTTCTTCTAAACCACTGCTTTATCTTTGTCTTCGCTCTCGAGGTTTTAACGAAGTTAAGCCAGTCTCTACTCGGAGCACCATGAGAGGAGGTAAGTATCTTAACTATATCACCGTGCTGAAGCTTGTAATCTAGAGGAACTATTCTGTTATTAACTATCGCCCCTACACAACTGTTACCCACATCTGTATGGATAGCATAGGCAAAATCAACAGGCGTAGAACCCTTGGGTAAAGATAGGATATCCCCTTTCGGTGTAAAAACGTAAACTTCCTCCACATCAGAAAGCTCTGTCTCAATCCCCTCACTGAACTCGTCAAGGCTTATAACATCCCTTTGCCATTCCAACAATTTTCTAAACCAGGAAATTTTCTCTTCTATGCTGTCTATCCTTCTCTTTCCTTCCTTGTACCTCCAGTGAGCAGCTATACCATACTCGGCAACCCTGTGCATATCCCAAGTCCTTATCTGAACTTCAAGCGGCTCCCCACCAGGGCCAACAACCGCAGTATGAAGAGACTGATACATATTAGACTTAGGCATTGCTATATAATCATCAAAATGCCCAGGTATAGGCCTCCATAAACTATGAACAACACCTAAAACGGTATAGCACTCTGTAACAGTATTCACTATAACTCTGACAGCATGAAGGTCCATAACCTCATCAAGACTTAAGTTCTTCCTCTTCATTTTCTGATATATGCTGTAAAAATGCTTAGGCCTGCCCTGAATAATTGCGTTTATGCCTAACTTCTCAAGTTCAGAGAGAAGAATTTTCTTGACATCCTCTATATAAATCTCTCTTTCTTTCCTTGTTCTCATAACATGCTTCGAAATGGTTTCATACATCTCAGGATTAAGCACTTTAAAAGACAGATCTTCAAGTTCCCACTTAATCTTATGAATTCCTAATCGATGAGCTAAGGGGGCATAAATCTGTAAGGTTTCTTTTGCTATTCTCTCTCTTTTATCCTGAGGAAGATAATCTACGGTTCTCATATTATGAAGCCTATCAGCAAGCTTTATAAGTACCACCCTTATGTCATGAGCCATAACCAAAAACATCTTCCTTAAATTCTCAATCTGATAAGAATGCTCATCCTTAAAAGGAATTTGACTTAGCTTTGTAACTCCCTCAACAAGGCGAACTATGGTTCCACCGAACTCCTTTTCAAGCTCTTCCCGAGAGCATGAGGTATCTTCCAATAAATCATGAAGTAACGCCGCTGCTATAGTTTCCTCATCTAGACCAAGCTCCGCAAGTATTTTTGAAACAGCAATTGGGTGAACTATATAAGGCTCACCTGATAACCTCTTTTGGTCATTATGAAACCTTCTAGCAAAATAAAAAGCCTTATCTATTATACTTAAATCGAGATTCTCTTCTCTCTTCCTAAGGAGCTCTTTCAGCTCCTCAAATTCCCTATCTACCTTATCTATCTCAGAACTGGATAACGCTATAGACGTCGTATCCTCTAAGCGCTTCTCTCCCGTTAAGCTCTCTGAGTTCAATGAGGAATGCAAAACCCAACACCTCCCCACCAAGCCGCTCAATTAACCTCTTAGTGGCTAAAACGGTTCCACCAGTAGCCAAAAGATCATCCACTATCAAAACCTTTTCTCCCTTAGATATAGCATCCACATGAATCTCTAAGCGCTCCTCACCATATTCAAGAGTACATCTTTCAAAGATCTTATCAGCAGGAAGCTTTCCAGCTTTCCTTACAGGAACAAAACCAGCCCCTAAAATGTAAGCCAAAGGTGTACCAAATATAAACCCTCTTGCCTCAATAGCAGCTACCTTATCTATAGCCTTTCCCTTGAAAGGCTCAGCCAAACGTTCTAAAGCCTCCTTAAAAGCCTCCTTATCCTTTATAAGCGTGGTTATGTCCCTGAAAAGTATCCCTTTCTTTGGAAAATCAGGTATGGATCTTATCCTCTCCTTTAGATCTATCAAGACCAGTCACCCCCATTAAATAGGTTTTCAACCTTGAAGCAGGGCGTTCCCGCCCAGCTATCTAAGCACCAGAAACCAAGGAGAGTTACCTTCTTCCCAACCCAAAAAGGTAAATCCCCTTTTGGAGAAAACACATCAAAAACAATCCCATCCTTTATACCTTTGAAAGAACGATTACCATTTAAACCGTTTGACTGAAGAATCACATTCTCTAAGACAAATAACGGCTGCGGATTTCCCTTCCCCCAAGGAGAAAGATTTGAAATCTCCTGAGCCAGAGAAGATGTAAGGTCTTTACCTTCCAACTTACCATCTATCCACCGCCATTCAACTAAGGGAAAAGCCTTCCCTTTCGAGAAATCTAAAAGTTTTTCCTTAAAATCAAAGATTTTTTCTTCTTTTAAAGAGAATCCCCCCGCAAGCTCATGTCCACCATAGCTGTCAAGGACCTCAGAACAGTAAGACAAAGCCTCATCTATTCTAAAACCCTCAATTCCACGAGCAGATCCCTTTACCTTTCCACCACCCTTACACATTAAAAACGCAGGCTTACCATACTTCTCAACAAGTTTCGAGGCAACTATCCCTAAAACCCCTAAATGCCACTTCTCATCATATAAAAAGATTATAGGCAAATCTTCTATCCTACCTTCAACATCGTTAAGCATCCTCTCTTCAATACTCTTTCTCTTTGAATTTAAAATATTAAGCCTTTTAGACAGCTCTCTTGCTTTTAAAAAGGATGGCGTCAATAAGAGATTTACACTCAGATCAGCGATATCCATTCTACCTGCAGCATTGAGTCTTGGGGCCATGATAAAAGAAATCAACCATTCATCGATCTTCCTTGAGGGTTTTATCCCGGCCTCCTTAAGAAGCTCCCTTATACCAGGACGAATCACTCTCTCAAGGAGTTTAAAACCCTCCTTAACTAATATCCTATTTTCTCCTAATAAAGGAACCATATCAGCCACGGTCCCAAGAGCTACAAGATCAAGAAACTCAACTAAGGGTTTTCCAACAAACGCAGACAAGAACTTCCACGCTACACCAACCCCTGCAAGATCCTTAAAAGGATACCTACTCCCCTTTAACTTAGGATTTATAATTATAGCTCCCTCAGGCAATCTTTCCCCTGGAATATGATGATCCGTTATTATGAAATCTATTCCCATCCTTAAGCCTTCAGAAACAACATCTACGCTACCTATGCCACAATCAACAGTTATTACTAAGGAAAATCCCTTATCCCGAGCATATCTTATTATTTCAGAGTGAAGACCGTATCCCTCCTTAACTCTATGAGGGATGAAATAGCTTATTCTGTTACCAAAAGCCTCTCTTAAGACCAAAAGTAAAAGGGCCGTTCCTGTAACTCCATCTACATCATAATCCCCATAAACCAGTATTTTCTCTCCATTAACTAAGGCCCTCTTAAGCCTTTCAACACCTTCCTTAACTCCAGGCATAATATAAGGATCATACAGCTTATCTAAGGTAGGGAAAAGAAATATCTCTACATCCTCTTCCCTCTCTATGCCTCTATTTATAAGAATGGAAGCTGTGATAGGAGATATACCATACCTTAAGCTTAAAAGCCCTTTCTTAAAGGAGTCAGGTGTCTTAAAGATCCATGACAATGTGATTCACCTCACAAAGATTATATCAAAGATTAATAGATGGTAATAGCTTTAAAGACAACATCGATATAAAAAATATAAGCTCTATAATAAAAGTCACCATAGGAGCTAAAAACTCCCCTATAAAGGGGAATAGCGACAAGGCACTTAAAGGAAGAGCGATAGAAAAAATGGGGATACTGATAAAGTTAGATAAAAAGGATGCCAATGGAAGATAACCAAAGCGGATGGCTAATATCGGAAGGGTTCCTAATTGGGGAAATAAATAAACTAAGTGGTACGGAAGGTCAAACTCTAAAGCAATAACAATTAAGAGAAAAGCTGAAAAAGATAGCTGAAAACCCGCATCCCAAACAACAAATGGATTCCATATGGCAAGAATAAGGCCACAACCCCCAAGAAGGTTTAGCAAGCTAACCCTTAACCCCAAAAGCTTACCTAAAGAAAATAGGAAAAAAATAAAATATGCTCTTAAAGCTGATGGCTGAAATCCTATGTAGTAAAGGTAGGGGAGCAAAAGGATTATGGAAAGAATTAAAATAAACCTTGGGGAAATACCAACTATGTTTAAAAATAAACATAAAAAACCAACTAAAATACTTATGTGAAGCCCGGAAACAGCAAGAAGATGCCCTATTCCAGAATGATAAACTACATTCTTGAGATCAGATGGAATTCCTCTTTTATCTCCCGATATGGCACCATACAAGAAATAAGCCACATCTTCAGGATATAGCTCTTTCAAACGATTTAAGAGAGGATCACTTAAAAGCTTGATTAAATGAAACGTTTCAACTTTTAACATCTTATAGAATCCCCTACTCCAGAGATAGCTTCTTTTATCTTGGGGAATCTCACTTAACTCTCCTTTAATCCTATATATCCCATCCTTAAGATACCTCGAAAGGTAAAACCTGTCCCCATTCGACTCAGCAAGTGAACCACGAACTTCAAAAACCCCCTCCACCTCTCCTAAAAAAATATTAGATGGGGTACGAAGCTCTGCATAAACCATACCTGTGATAATTAAAGCAAAGATTAAAAAGATTTGCCACTTTAAAGAGAGAAAAACCATTATAAATAAAACTATTAAAAGGGGAAAGATATTAAATCTACAAAACCAGCTTAACCCTACACCTAAACCAAAGCTTCCAAGAGCTATAAGAAGAGGATAACCCTTCAAAAGGTTATCATGCTCCTTATCTTCTCGAGCTTTTTCTCCCCGATTCCCTTAACCTTAAGCAAGTCGGAAGGTTCCTTAAATGGACCGTTTTTCTCCCTGTACTCCACAATTCTCTTAGCCATGGTCTTTCCTATACCTGGAAGTCTTTCAAGCTCTTCCACAGTAGCTTTATTAACGTTTACAAGCTTAGAAGCCTTTCCCTGAGCTCCTTCATCCCTTGTTGAAGAGGAACCCAAAACCTCCCCTATCTTTGGAATAAAAATCTTTTCTCCATCTTCTACTACTTTAGCTAAGTTCACCGATCTAATATCAGCTTCAGGGGAAGGACCTCCAGCCATGTTAACTACCTCAAAGAGCCTCGTCCCTTTCTTAACCTTATAAACGCCGGGATTCTTAATAGCGCCATAAACTTGAACATATATAGTTGAAGGAGAAGAAATCTTTTCGCTATCCTTAAGGTGGTCCTTCTCAGCTTTGACTATTATTCCTCCTGGCGGAGGAGAAAATTTATCATAAAGATGAAAAACCAAACCCGCAACCAAAATAACAGCTATAAGCACGAGTACGCCTTTTCTTTGACTTCCTAAAAACAACTACCTTCCCCTCCAAACGGGTTTTCTCTTCTCAAAGAAAGCTCTTATTCCCTCCTTAGCATCCTCAGTCTGAGCAAGCAAAGTGAAAAGCTCCCCTGCATAACTTAAAGCTTCATGATAAGGAAGATCCTCAGAAGCATAAAGACCCCTTTTTGCAAGCTCTATAGCGAAGGGATTCTTCTCAGCTAAACTTAAGGCAAATTTTTCCGTTTCCTCTTCCAAGCTCTCATCAGGGACAACCCTATTAACCAAACCAAGCCTATAAGCCTCATGAGCATCGATCCATTCACCTAGAAGCACCATCTCAAGAGCTCTTTTCCTCCCAAGACATCTTAAAGCTATAACCCCAGGACCTATACAAGCTAAACCAACTTTAATTGCCGTTGTCCCTATCTTTGCATTCTCTGAAGCCACAGCAAAATCGCTTGCCATCATTAAACCAGCACCATTAGCCAGAACATACCCTCTAACAGAGGCCACTACCGGCTTTTTCATGTTAGCTATAGTATGACTATGAAGCTCCATTAGCTTAATAAAGCTCCTAAGTTCCCTGCTATCTTTATTTAAAAACTCGTTAAGGTCTATACCCGCTGAAAAGTTCTTACCTTGAGCTTTAATAATAATGACTCGAATCCCTGGATCTTTATCAAATTCAACAAGAGCTTGATTAAGCTGAATAGCTAAAGAGCTATTGAAAGTATTCATCGCCTCAGGCCTATTAAGAACAATAAAGGCTAACGCATCTTTCCTTTCTATAAGTATCTCCATAACCTATTCACCTATTTTAATTTTATCACATCAATTTTTTTAAATCCTCAAACTCAAGCTTAACCTTTCTGATGTCCTTAAAGGAACTTACCTTTAACCTAAGCTCCGGTTCAACATTAACTACCTTACTTTCCCTATTCATCTCTATCTTGTTAAGAGGGATGATTCTAACTCCAATGGTAGATGTCCATCTGAATATCGCCTCGATCACATTGTCAAGAACATCACCTGAAACTATAGCTCCAAGTTTATAAGCAGGTCTTCCCTTCTTCATATAAATTGGAGTGAAGTATACGTCAACCGCTCCAGCATCCATAACCTTTTCCAAAGCCAAGGCCATCTCCTCCCCCGTCATATCGTCTATATTAGCAAAGACCTCAAACCAATCCTTTTCAGGTACGATTTCCTCACCCAATACAGCCCTTAAAAGATTAGGGATTGAAAGGACCTTAGTCCCGGCACCATAACCTATACTCTTTATCCTCATGTAAGGCATAGAAGTGAAGCCCTTAGACACAGTAGCAGCTATACCAATTCCTGTAGGAGTAACAAGCTCACTTTCAACATCTATGGTTCCTAAAGGAATATTATTAAGTCTGGCTATCTCAAGAACTGCAGGAGCAGGAACAGGAATTAAACCATGCATAGATTTAGTAAAACCTCTACCATCAAAAAGAGGAGAAAACAATATAACATCAGGCTTTAGATAATTTATACACAAGGAAAAACCAACTATGTCAGCTATGGAATCATCAGCACCAATTTCATGAAACTCCACATCTTCAACATCAACACCATGAATCTTAGCTTCAGCCTGGGCTATCTTTTCAAAGATCTTTAAAGATAAGCCTTTTACCCCATCATCAAGGCTACTTCTCTCTATAAGTCTAACTATATCTTTAAACGACCTGTGATGATGCTCCTCAGACGCTTTAACTATAAATCTCTTTGCCTTTATACCATTTACGGATTTCTCTTCCAAACTCACCTTGACCTTAAGACCGAGAGATTCTATTCCTGAAAGCAGATACCCAAAATCCACACCTGCATCAATTAAGGAAGCCACAAGCATGTCTCCCGCTACCCCAGACTTAGCATCAAAGTATATTATCATTATAAAATTACCTCCTTAAAGATTACCGTTTACGAGAGAATTAATCATATGAGCGAATACAGCAGCACCAAAACCATTATCTATGTTAACCACAGCAACTCCACTTGAGCATGAGTTAAGCATCGTTAAAAGAGCCGATATTCCCTTAAAATTAGCCCCATACCCCACAGAAGTAGGAACAGCAATAACAGGCTTAGAAACAAGCCCAGCAATAACTGATGGAAGAGCACCTTCCATTCCAGCAACCGCTATTATCACATTAGAGGATTGAATATCGTCAAGATAATGAAAAAGCCTGTGAACACCAGCAACTCCCACATCGTATATCCTTTTAACAGTATTCCCTAATATTTCCAATACCACAGCAGCCTCTTCAGCCACTTTATAATCAGCCGTCCCAGCTGAAACTACAGCAACGTATCCTTTAGGATTTCTATTGATTTCCCTCCTCCTTAAGCATATCACCTGAGCATCCTCATAATAGGTTAGTTCCTCCCCTAATCTCCCTTTAAGATAGTCATAAAGCTCCTTACTAGCCCTTGTGCCGATAACGTTTACCTCATCCTTTTCGAGCATCTTTTCGAATATCTTTAAAACCTGCTCCTTAGTTTTCCCCTCGCAGAAAACGACCTCAGACATACCACGCCTCAGCTTCCTATGATGATCAATCTTAGCAAAATCTATATCCTCAAAAGGAAGCCTAATTAAAATACTTAAAGCTTCATCAATAGAAAGTCTGTCCCTTTTAACCTCCTCTAAGATCCTTCTAACATCCACTTTTAAAATCACCCTTTCTCTTTTGTATTATCTGAGCTATAAATTATTCTCCTTCTTTAAAACCACAGCCTTAAACTCTAAACAGCTCATTCGGATAAGCGGTTAAAATCTCATTGCCTTTTTCACCCACATAAATAACATCGGTTATCCTTGGTCCACCAATTTCCTTATTATAAAGCGTCGGTAAAAGAAGATCTACTACCATACCCGCTTCTATAACTTCAGTTCTATTCTTACCTATTATAGGGTAAAACTCAGACTGTCTCAGCCCTACACCATATCCCACAACATCAAGATAGTATCTTTCATACCCAGCTTCCCTTATTACCTCTCTTGCTGCAGCATCTACCTCCCAAGATCTTGCACCAGGCCTTAACGCAGCTATCGCTCTTCTCTGAGCTTCTAGCAAAAGGTAGTAAGTCTTCTCTCGCTCAGAAGATACTCTACCAACAACTACCGTCCGGCACATCTTAGCGCAATAGCCTTCATAAGTAGCACCTATATGGATGACAACAACTTCTCCTTCGTTAATTTTCTTATGACTAGCACAAGGATGACTTAAAAGCGTTCTTTCCCCCGAAATTATATGTGGGCGAAATGGAGAGCCTCCAGACCCTGCTTTCAACATAGCATATTCCGCCTCTGCTAAAACCTCAATTTCACTTACCCCCGGCTTCACTGCTTTTATAGCAGCATCCATCCCCTTACACAAAGCCATAGCAGCTTTTCTTATCTTTTCAACCTCCTCAGGCCCTTTTATGGCTCTAACGCGGTAAAATAAATCCCCAGCTCCAACAAAATTATCTTGAGGAAAAGCTTGGCGCAACGCATCATATAAAGCGTAATCTATAAAATATCTTTCGAATCCTATGCGAGGAGAAACATACCCCAAAGATTTCATCACTTCTACAACTTTGCTACCTAAGCTCTCTCTGGGAAAGATATACCCAAATGTCTTTATACCGGACTCCCTCTCAACATATTCCACATCAAGCCAAAGTGTAACAGCACACGGTTCTCCTTCTCTCGGTATAATAATAGCCAAGCACTCTATTTGAGTTAAGCCAGTGAAGTATATAAGGTTTTCCCTGTTAACTACAAACAAAATATCAAGCTCTCTTTCATCCATCAATTCTTGGATCTTTTTAAATCTATGAGCAAAGCGAGGAGCCATATCCTCACCTCCTACTAAACTTTCCTGCGTAAGGGCATAGTAGCACTTGCGACTTCAGCTACCCTTAAGCCAAGTCTACGAGCTCTCTCTATCGCAAACTCATCCTTATCAGAAGGCTCTTGAGCACAAGATCCATGATGCCCAGCATCTGCTTCCTTATAGCCATTACCTACTATAATCATTCCCTGTATTATCATCATATCAAATAAAGCCTTTAAGGTCGTTTCCTGCCCACCAAATCGGGCACGGGCTACCGTTATGGCACCCCTACTACGTTAAGCAATGCCTTTTCCCTGCGTAAAATCCTTGTTCTATCCCAAAAAGCCTTAAGCTGAGCAGAAACCGTACCAAAATGCACCGGGCTACCCACAATAATCCCATCAGCTTTACGCAAAACATCAAAAGCCTCTCCTAAAGCATTACCTTTAGAGCAGCGCCCCTCACAAGGATTACTACACACTACACAAAAGGGAGATCCCTGACCATTTAAGGCATCAACTACATGAATGAGAGAAACATCAGCTCCAAAACCTTTAGCAGCCTCCAAGGCAACATTCAACAAAAAAGCAGTGTTACCATTTTTCCTAGGACTACCATTAATCCCTACTATATGCATATTTTGATCACCCCCATTTCATAGTATATAGGAACGTAGGGGCATATTAAAGGGGGAAGGTTTTTTCTCCTCCCCCCCTGCTATTACCACCTATCTTTAAGATTTAAAATCCTGAGGCTCCAGTATCATAGAAGCTATAACTCCCCCCACAAGAGCCCAGAAAGGAGAGCTAATTTTGAGAAAAACTATACCAGACATAGCTATCACCAAAGCAAAAAAGGCTCCATATCTAAACTTCTTTGGTGAAAATGCCCCTTCAAATGCATTAAGCAAAACTCCTATCATAGATAATCCAGCAAGCAAACTTATAAGCTCCGCCGGAAGCGCTCTAACGAAGGGAACAACAATGCTCGCAAACAAACCGAAAGAACCAAAGAGAATGCCATTAACTACGGTAGCAGCATAGCGCCCAGATTTATCAGGTCCAGCTGTATCAGAACTACATATAGCTGTCATAGGGCCAGCTATATTAGCGTTATGTCCACCAAATATAGAAGTGATTATACCACCTATACCACTTATAACCGTCATGGCGTTTATAGGAGCCTTATACCCCTCAGCAGTAAGTACTCCATAAGCCTGTGCGTTTTCAGCCCCTATGACAAGTATAGCAAGAGGAATAGCTATAGCAAATAGTGCCTCAGTGGAAAAAGATGGCGTGAAAAACTGTGGCCCCATCCAGCTTATCTTAACCCCGGCTAATTTCACACCGCCACTTAAAAAGGCTACGATGATACCTACAATCAAAGCCCATAAGATCGGAGATATCTTCCTGCTGAGCCTGTAACCTACAAAATAAGACACCAAGACAGCAGTTCCTATTAATGGGGCCTTCTGAGTTGACGTAACTATCCCTAATCCAAATCTAAACATAGCCCCGGCTATCATAGCCATAACTATAGGAAGGGGAATCCAACGCATGGCTCTACCTATTAAACCTGAAACACCGAGAAATAAAACAATTATTCCAGCAATAAGATAAGAGCCAACAACTTGGTTAAAGGGGAAAAGCGGTAGAGCCGAAGCCATCATCACGGCACCCGGAATTGACCAAGCTCCATTCACAGGCATTTTATAATACAAAGCTAAAACAAGGCTAATTAACCCCCCAAGGAAATAAACGGAAAACAACCACGAAATAGTTTGAACATCTGTAAGCTTCCCATTCTGAGCTGCATTCATTATAATTAATGCTGGTCCCGTACATCCAAAAATAGCAGCTACAACTCCAGCCGTAATAGTATTAGCATTTATCTTACTCCCAAGATCTCTAATTCCTGATGCAAAACCTGGCCCTTTTTCCCAAATGGTAAAATTAGTCTTAGACATACCTTTCACCTCCCATGAAGCTTAATCCTTGACATCTTTCTCACCACTATCTCAAGCATATGCCCCCGAGTGGCGGCTCGGGGGCAAGCTTTTTAACCATATTACGCTCCGACAGCATACTTCTTATATATTTGCTCTTTTATCCTTAGATCTACACCTCTTTGCCGCAACCACTTAGGCAAAAGCTCATTTTCAACCCTCTCATTGACCTCAGGTGCTTTCTTCAAGAGATACTCAGCCAAAGGTTCGCTAACGTTAATCCCTCCTATAGCTCCGTCAAATATAAGTACTTTTCTTGTTCCCGTAACTCTGTAAGCAAACTCCATAGCGGTTTCAAGATCATCTGCTATTAAGGCATGTTTCATGTAATTCAAATTCTGAGGATCCCGATTAAATAGATCGGCTTGCTCTCTTCCAACCACTATCGTTGGTATATGCTCACTAAAGAAAACACTGGGATATCCTATCCAAGCATAGTTATGCACACACATTTTTATAGCTGGATTAACGGGAGGTATATCGCTTAAAAGCGGCTTCCCCTTCTTTCCATAAAAGGATTCTGTATACCATGTATAACCCGGCAAAGGTACATTATCTAAATCATAAAGGTCCGTATTAGCCCCAGCAAAATTAGCGTATATTACTCCTCCCGCAAAAACATAAACTACAGGACATGGAAAGTCCAAAGCAACTATACATTCATCAATAGAGCCTAAAAGCGTCATCATCTTGCCATAGTAACGACACCCAATAAATGTTATACGATCGTTTAAAGCATAAAGGTCATTATCAGCATCTATTCCTATAATCCCATGGGGAGCAACGGTAAGGAAACAGGCAAATGCAAACTTCTTCTGAACAAAAGGAGAATCAAATATTGCCCTTGCAACAAAGTTAGCAGCTCTCGGGCCCATGTTTTGATGATATGTAGACCTGGTTTCAATACGTGCATAGGACATACCAAAGGGTTTTACAGCTCGATCAACCTGCCTATGAAAGTGAACCTCACGAACATCAGAGTTGTGAGCATGAACGATCCAGTCCGCATCATAGGCCTTCTTTAGACCGTAAAGCGTCCCTATCTCGGTCTCAATTGGTATACCTTCGTCAATTGGTGCTATCCCTATAGCTTTATCATCGAAATGCTTATCAAGTCCATAGCGCTTAATATATTCTTCGGTCTCCCTAAACCTTAAGCCAACACCTGCTCTTAGACGAATATCTCTACAGCCAGTTTTAACTTGAATTACATCCTTTATAGTTTTAAGCATTTCAGCATATGGCTCTCCACCTAAGAGAGTAAAACCATGGTGAGAAGCCAGTATATTAACCGAGTGTTCAGGCTTTATCATACTCATATCCACATTCTTTAGCGCTTCCTCTGTAGCCTTACGAACGGCGTCTACACCCTTATCAGTTGGATAAATAACATCAGGCATATCAGGAAAAAGTTCCCTTATAAGAACAGAAGTCATCCCCGGAAGCTCTGAAACCCTCTTTTTAACCAACGATGGGTCAATGCCGTATTGAGACTTTCTAGGAGGAATAGGCATTATAGGGGCACGCATTCCTACTTCACCTCCCTTCCTTGCAAAGGTGCCATCCTAACCCTATCTAATAGTTTTTCATCCTCATCAAAATAGAAACCCCTTGAGGAGTGTTTCTCCCTAACTTTTTTCGGAATATCCCATACCGTTACAGTTTTGCCATACCATTGCCATCCACCTTGAGGAGGAGACGGCTTAATTCCCGCAGCCTCAAGAAGCCTCAAAACAGGTTGTATACACTCCACCTTACAACCAGTCCTCGCACCTGTCATTAAGGAAACATCTTCTGGCGACTTAGCTCCATTAAGGATAGCAGCAGCTATCTCTTCCGCCCTTGTACCAGTACAATAACAAGCAACATGTTCAGGATGCAATTTTGCCTTATCACATAACCTGATTATCTCATCATAATCAACAGAGCTAACATCTACCTTGACCAATAACGGTTTATCACGCCTCTCCATCAATATGGCATAAACTGGACATCTCTGCTCACAAGCCGCACAACCTCTGCATTTTTCCACATCTACTTTTGCCTTACGATCTACAACCTTTATAGCAAGAACGGGACAAACTCTTTCGCACGTTTTACATCCTATACACTTTTCCAGATTAACCACCGCTACCAGATTAACCAACTTCAAGCTCCCTCACCCCCCTATAAATAACTTCTATCCACTCTTATCTCTTCGAGAAAGCTGATAAGCTACATCAATAATCATGTCTTCTTGTCCACCAACCATCTTCCTTCTACCAAGTTCAACTAAAATATCTCTAGGATCCAAGCCAAACTTCTCAGCCGCCTTATAGGTATGAAGAAGAAAACTTGAATACACACCAGCATAACCCAGCATCAAAGAGGCATTTCTTATAACTTGGGGCCTCTTCATTATAGGCTCAACTATCTCCTCCGCCACATCCATAATCTTGTAAAAATCAATACCAGTTTCATAGCCAGCCTTATTTAAAACCCCCACCAGTACCTCAGTCTGAGTGTTCCCTGCACCTGCTCCTAGTCCTCTACATGTAGAATCTAAAAAGGTAGCACCACCCTCTAATGCTGCAAGGCTATTTGCAATAGCTAAACCCAGGTTATTATGAGCATGAAAACCAACTGGTATACTAACTTTTTTAACAACAGTCTGAACATATGCTTTAACTTCCGAAGGAAGCATGGCTCCCGCAGAATCAGCCAAATAAACGTAATCAGCTCCATATGATTCAAAGAGAGCCGCCTGCTCAGCAACCTTCTCAGGTGGGACCATATGAATCATCATTAGAAAACCAAAGGCCTCCATCCCCATCTCCTTGGCTATGCGGATATGCTGTTCACCTATATCCGCTTCCGTAACATGTGTAGCAACCCGCACAGCTTTTGCACCACACCCTAAAGCAAGCTTAAGTTCTTTATGAGTTCCAATTCCAGGAAGAAGCAGAACGGTTAGCCTCCCTCTTTTAATAGCTTTACCAGCAGCGCGAAGCATCTCTTCATCGGTCAATTTAGAAAAACCATAGTTATAGGAGGATCCCCCTAAACCATCCCCATGTGAAACTTCTATATACTCAACTCCTGCCTCATCAAGCCCTTTGGCAATACTTCCTATCTGCTCCTCAGTAAACTGATGAGCTACGGCATGACTACCATCACGCAAAGTAGTATCCACTATATGAATAAACTTATTGTTGCTCACACCATAATCCCCCCTCTCAACATCTTTAATGCCAATCGCTCAGCCACCGCAACAGCAGCTGCAGTTATAATATCAAGGTTTCCCGCATACTTAGGCAAAAAGTCACCCGCACCTTCAACTTCGATTATCGTAGTTACCTTGTTACCGTCCAGAATAGGAGGAACTCTGAGTCGATACCCAGGAACATACTCTTGAACCCTTTTTACCATATCAAACACCGCTCTTCTTATTCTTTCTTCATCAGGATCTTCGACTTCAACGTAAATAGTATCAGTCATTATTATTGGAGGCTCAGCAGGATTAAGGATTATTATGGCTTTGCCTTTTTTAGCTCCACCAAGCTCACAAAGAGCTTTAGCGGTAGTCTCAGTAAACTCATCTATATTCTGACGCGTTCCCGGTCCAGCGCTTTTACTCGAAATTGCAGCAACTATCTCAGCATACTTTGCCCCCGCAACCTGGCTTATAGCATAAACTATTGGAACAGTAGCTTGTCCACCGCAAGTAACTAAATTCAAATTTGGTGAATCAGAAACCTCATCTAAGTTAACCACAGGAACAACACGAGCACCAATAGCTGCAGGTGTCAAATCGATGGCTATTTTGCCAGCCTCCTTAAGTAATGGAGCATGCCTGATATGAGCCTTAGCTGTTGTGGCATCAAAAACTATCTTTATATCATCTTCCTCCAAAACAGCATCTATACCCTTAACGCTCGTTCTAATACCCAAACTTTGCGCTCTCCTTATACCCTCTGATTCTACAATACCGATCATCATTTCCATTTTCAGATAGGGGCTACGCAATATTTTAAACATCAGATCTGTCCCTATATTCCCTGGTCCTATTACAGCTACCTTCACCTTTTTATCCACAAAAGCTCGCCTCCTAACGTAATTTCAGGCCCTATTCAAAATAAACGGTAACTGAACCAAGCTCGTAAAAGGCTACGGTAAAAACATCTCCTTTACTAGCATCTAAAGCAGCTGTGACAGCTCCAGAAAGAATTATCTCTCCCGCTTCCAATGCAACACCAAATTCAGCAAGTTTATTCGCTAACCACGCTACAGCAGCTGCAGGATGCCCCCACACAGCAGCACCAGCACCCGTACTCATAACCCTTCCATTCTTCTCCAAAATCATACCTATAAGCCTTAAATCTAAATTTTTAACAGGAACAGCTTTGCTTCCTAAGATAAACCTTGCACTTGAAGCGTTATCTGCTATCGTATCCTCAAGCTTTATCTTCCAATCACGAATTCGACTATCCACTATCTCTATAGCAGGTATAACGAACTCTGTTGCCTTAAGAACATCAGTCATCGTCACCCCTGGTCCTTTCAAGGTATCTCCCAATACGAAAGCGATCTCTCCCTCCACTTTAGGTTGAATAAGATCTTCCCTTTTACATGGCTGACCTTGTAAAATAAGCATATCATCCAAAAGATGACCATAATCAGGCTCTTTAACGCCAAGCAAATCTTGCATAGCTTTACTTGTAAGACCTATTTTCTTACCAATTACCTTCCTACCAAGTCCAATCTTGATTTTTACTCCCTCCAATTGAACCTTGTAAGCATCATTCACGCTTAATCCTTGATAGGTTGATGTAAGAGGATCAATTGGGCTTCTCTTTCTCTCCGCTTCAATCAACTTTAAGGCTATCTCCCTATGATCCATGAACCTCAGCTCCTTTCTTCGTTTTAGCCTGCCAATGGCTTCTTATGGCCTTGGCAATCTCCTGAGCCATAGTAAAATCATCAACATCTCTTAATAAATATTTTTCAAGCACTTCACAAGCAATTTTAACTTCTTCATGAGGCCCAGGCAAAGCTATCAATCGCGCTAGCCCCACACGTCCAACAGCTATGCGTACTCCCTCCTTGTGATGACGCCTATAGTCTGGTTCAAATTTTAATATCCAAGGGGTATGCGCCTTAGGATCAAGTTGCAATATAGCCTCTATATTGCAATCCTTATCTTCTGCTCCAACACCACCTGTTATGATTATCAAGCCATATCCTTTTCCCAGAGCTTCATCTAATCTATTTACTACAGAATAAACATCATCCGCTAGAATCCCACCAAATTCCGCCTTGAATCCTAGATTACTTAAAAAGCCAATTATATAAGGAGAATTTAAATCCTGAATCTTTCCCAAAATTAACTCGGTTCCTGAAGCAAAAACCAACGCTCTTAAAGAAACCTGCTTCACAACTTCTGAAGCTAGCTCAGCAGCTCTAGAGATGAAATCATCCGCTTCTTCTTCACCTAACGCAATTAGCCCCAATATCCCTTCCGAATGAACCTTAGCATCAGGTTTCACATATACTCCCTCAATAGAGCCTAAACGCTTTAAAAGATCCTTTTCTTTACCAACAATAGCTTCCGCCTTTATCTCCCTTCTCAATATATCGAAGGCCACTAAGTTCGGTCTTACATCAACGACCATAATTTCATGAGACTCTAATTCAAGAGCTAAAGCTGCCTCTTTAGACAAATGCTCCAAATTCACATTAGACAACTCTATGCCTTCAACCCAAAAACTAGTTTTTTCAAGTAAATTCCACTTCACCTTTTTTTTTCAACTCCTTATCACATCCAAGCTAAAATCTAAAAGAGGAGCGTCTATAATAGCTCTTCCCACATCCACTATATCAGCACCAGCTTCTATAACATTCTCAATATCATCTGCTTTTACTCCACCACTAAAGGCAACCTTGACCCTCTCCTTAAAACCTCTTTCAAGAACTATCTTCTTAACACAAACTAAGTCTTTTAGCCTTCCCGTATCTACCATAAGTACTCCAGCACCTTCCCTTAAAGACTCGATAGCTTCCTCTTCCAGAGACGATACATCACCACGCAACTGAACAACTATCACCCTTCCCTTTATTTCCTTTGCTTTTCTTATGGCAGGGGCTAAACCTCCAAACATACGAATATAATTTTTGTCTAAGTAGATAAACGGTTCCTCTAAAACCCTAATACCAGCACCTCCAATTTTTATAGCCTCTCTAAAATCCTGCCTTACCTCCAAAGGAACTTTCTTCCACGCTCCACAAACCACCCTTATTCTTCCACCCGCTAACTTAACCATAAGCGCACTTGCCGTAGCTATACCAGAAACTTTACCTATAAGTCCTAGAAGGCGCTCCTCTGCCATGGCTACCTGCCAAGCATCCCCTTTTCCACAAAAAACCACATCCCCTCTTTTTATGGATACGCCATCTTCACTAATAAAATCAACATCTAGTCCTATTCTCTTTGCCTCCTCCAAAAGCCTCTTAACCCCAGCTAATATTCCTTCCTCCCTTGCCTCTATCTTAAAAATATAAAGCTTCCCCTTTAAAGGCTCAAATAATAAATCCCTTATATCCATACTAATTTATTCGTTATTATAAAATGCCTTTCTACATTAACCTCAGAGTTATTATAATTTCTAGCTTTCAAGCTGTCAAGAGACCCAAAACCCCAGTTTAAGAGATATACTTGAGCTATCAGTTCTTTAAGTAACAAACTCTCCTTACAACTTCAAATCTATTATAGCGCTTACACCAACACCCTGAACTCTCCTAAAGCGCTCTAAAGGATTTTCAGAATCTATAGGGATTAAGACATCTATTCGCGCTTTACCTTGAAATGAAACCTCAAGTCTGGCAACAGCCTTCGTTTCATCAATCGCCTTAGCGGGACCAGAAACCTGTGCAGCTCCTATATAGACACCGCTACCTACGCTAACTATAGGAACCACCTTTGTAGCATAATTATTCTTAACCCCTCGATTTAAGGTTACCTCATTAATGAAAGAGTTAAGCGGTTCTGCCATGGTCTTAACAAGCAATCCTCCGCCAACCACACCTATAAGCTCTTTAAGTCCAACCGTATAAGCTACTCCCGAGAAAAACAAGCTAAGAACTATTACAAATAACATAATCTTTTTTTTATCGAACAAGAGGACACACCTCCCTTACAAACAAGGACCACATAACTCAAAAATGAAAGATGGAGAAGCTTAAAAAGCTTGCTCTCCATCTTTTAAAAGCAATGATACTTATTAATAAGGCTTTAACGATCCTTTTCTCCCCTATACCCAAGCTCCGCAGATATACCAGCGGCCGCACTTACCACCTTCTCCACAGCCTTTGCAAGCTTCTCCCCCCTTAAGCGGGAGGTAGGACCAGAAATACTCATAGCTGCGCAAACCTTACCCGTGTAATCCCTTATAGGTGCAGCAACACACTTAAGCCCTTCCATAAACTCCTCATTATCAAACGCGTACCCTTGTTCTCGCACCTTTGCAAGCTCAGCCTCTAAAACCTCTGGATCCGTTATAGTATTTTTAGTGAACCTCTTCAATCCCTTCTCAGCTATTATTCTCTTTCGTTCTTCAGCTGGCAGAAAAGCCAATAAAACCTTTCCTACACCTGTGCAATGAGCAGGAAGTCTTGCTCCAACGCGTGATGCTATTCTTATAGATTGCTGGCTTTCCCTCTTATCTATATAAAGAACTTCCCCCTTATCAAGTATCGTTAAATGAACGGTTTCCTCCATCTCCTCTACAAGCTTTTGAATATACGGAGCAGCTACATTTTTAACCTCTAACCTTAGCGCTACTATGTTACCAAGCTCGAAAAGCTTAAAACCAAGCCTGTATTTACCCGTAAAGGGAGACTGATCAATATAACCAAAATCACAAAGAGTGGATATTAAACCATGAGCTGTACTCTTGGGCATCTTCATCTTCTCCGCTATTTCTCCCAGAGCCATCTCTCCAACATCTTTAGCCAATATCTCAATTATTTTTAATGCTTTAGCTACCGATTTTATACGATGCTCCTTCTCCATGTCTTTATCTTAGTTAATTATACTATAAATCCTGCCTATCTTTCCACCCATATATTAAAAAAATTTTATATCCTCTATCCGCTAATCAACCTCTTCGCCTTACCAGACGATCTCTCAAGGCTACCTGGAGGAAGTATGACAAGATCCACTGTAACTCCAAGCTTATCTTTAAGTGTCTTGGAAACGCGCTGAGTAAGCTCATCTACATCCCCCATAAAGCCGTTAGAAAGCTCACACCTTACCTCAAGTCTCTTTAAGTGCTTCTTTTCACCTACAACAAGCTGATAGTTTAAACTAAGCTCACTAAAGCCTCCTAATATAGACTCTATCTGCTTAGGAAAAACATTAACACCACGAATTATAAGCATATCATCTGTTCTACCTTTTACCCTATCCATCTTCAGTCCAGAAAGCCCACATGCACAGCTTTTGTAAAAGAGTCTAGTTATATCTCTAGTCCTATATCTTATCATAGGTGTGGCCTCTCTATTCAAAGTAGTTATAACAAGCTCTCCTTCCTCTCCCATTGGGATAGGCTTTAAGGTTTCTGGATCTATAACTTCCATTATAAAATAATCTTCCCTTATGTGAAGACCATCTTTATAAGAACACTCGATAGCCACACCTGGTCCCCATATCTCACTTAAACCATAGCAATCAAGCGCAACCAAGCCCAATCCCCTTTCTATCTGAACCCTCATCTCCTCGCTCCAAGGCTCACCACCAAATATACCTAAGCGAAGCTTAAGCTGATCCGGTGAAATACCTTTCTCAGCCAACACCTCAGCAAGATAAAGAGCATAGCTTGGAGTAGAAGTAATAGCAGTTGTTCCAAGATCCATCATAAGCTCTATTTGTCTTTCCGTATAACCCCCTGAAGCTGGAATTACACAACATCCGATACGCTCAGCTCCATAGTGATAACCAAATGAACCGGTGAAGAGACCATAGTTGTAAGATATTTGAAATATATCATCTTTTCTTAAACCAGCCACACGAAGGCACCAGGCCATAAGCTCAGCCCACTTATCAATATCTCCCTGGGTATAACTAACAACTGTAGGCTTGCCCGTAGTCCCAGAAGAACAGTGAATTCTAATTACATCAACCACATCAACAGCAGTTACACCCCAAGGGTATCCTTTTCTAAGATCATCCTTGGTCATAAAGGGAAGATATCTAATATCTTCAAGGCTTGCTATATCCTCCGGTTTAATCCCGGCCTCATCCATCTTCTCACGATACCAAGGATAACCCAGATAAGCCCTTTTAACACTATCCTTTAAAGCTGCCAATTGATTATTAGCATCGATCATCTTTAACCCTCCCGATATATAAAATTAAACCGGGGGCTCCACCTATTCGATGGAGCCCCCGGCTCACTTTAAACCAAAACTTAAGGGCTTCCCCCTAAGGGGGCCTTAAAGCCGGAGACCCTATGAAGCTATAATAATAAACATAATAGCACATCTTTAGCTTTCTCATGATATTCTAGGCTAATTATACATCTGCTTAAGAAAAAATGTCAATAAGCTTAAAACTATTTAAAAGAATGCTTTAACGATTAAGAAACCAACGGATGGTATCAATAAGCACCCTAAGCCTGTATAGAAAGTGGCAGTCATGGCTCCATAAGGAACAAGCTTAGGATCGGTAGCTGCTAACCCCCCTGCTACACCACTAGTTGTTCCCATTATACCACCATAAACCATGGCTACGGTCGGATTATTCAATCCTATTTTGGGCGCTATAAAAGGCGTTAACATCATCGTTAAAACAGCCTTAACAACACCCGTAGCAATAGAAAGAGCTATAACATCAGAGCTTGCCTTCAATGCTGAACCGGTTACAGGCCCAACTATAAAGGTACAGGCCCCTCCACCTATGGTGGTTATAGAAACCGGGTCTTTAAAGCCAAGCAACACTGCAAATATACACCCTATAGCGAAGGAGAAAAATACTCCTACAAATAAAGATACAGTTCCGGGTAAACCGGCTTTCTTAAGATTTTCCCATTTAGCTCCATAGGCTGTAGAAATAATAGCGTAATCTCTAAGCATAGCACCACCAAGTAAAGCCATGCCTGAGAAAATTTTAACATCTGCTATACCGTTTTTTCCTCCAGTGTAAGCGCCACCTATATAAGCTAAAATTAAACCAAGCGTTATAGCTATGGAAGAGCTCAATCTCTTCTGACCAATCGATGTAGCTATCCTATCAGCTATAAGCATTAAAATAGCCACTACTCCGAAAGCCGTAACCAAATTATTCCTAACAAGTACTCCCTCAAGTAAGCTTAACATCTTAAGTCATCCCCCCATAACCTAACCTTGTTTAGACTTTCCAATCTTAGATATAAGCGGAACGATGAAAAAGGAAAGTACAGTAGCTCCTCCACCAGCTAATAAAGCTGTCCATCCGCCTTTAACAGCAGCTACAACGTTTTGAATAGAAGCCATAGCGACTACTACAGGTATATAAAGAGCAGCTACGAATTCTATACCTTTCCCCACTCGCTCGGGCAATGGTTTACCTTTTATCTCTAAGTAGTTAGTAATAAAAACTAATAGAAGCATGGCAAAGCCAACCCCACCCACATCGCTGTTAAGTCCGAGCAGCTTACCTAGAGAATTGCCTATGAATAATCCAACTACCATACACCCTGCTAGTATACCAAGCCCCAATATCTCCATCTGTGCACCCCCTTTTAGACTACTTTATTACTCCCTTTTCCTTCAGAACTAATAAATCTTCCTCCTTAAGACCTAACACTTCTTTTAGTACCTCTTCTGTATGCTCGCCCAACTGAGGAGCCCTCATTCTAACCTCACCAGGCGTTTCAGAAAGCCTAAAAGGAGAGCCGACTATCCTTATCCTCCCGATCTTAGGTTGTTCAACCTCAACTATCATCTTTCTATAGCTTATCACAGGATCTGAAGCAACCTTATCGATAGTATTAACTGGAGAGTAAGGTACTCCATACTCATCGAATATCTTAAACCAATCGCTCGCCTTCTTCTTCCTTATCTCTTCTTGAAGAATAGGTATAAGCTCCGATCTATTCTTAGTCCTTAAAGGATTAGTTTTAAATCTCGGATCATCTATAAGATCCGGTCTTCCAATAGCGTTACAGAATTTAGCCCACAAGCTATCATTACCCACGGGGATCACGATCCACTCATCAGCAGCCTCGAAAGCCTGGAAAGGCGTTATGGTAGGATGAGCTGTACCCAAAGGCGTAGGAATTTCGCCAGCAAGCGTGTAACGAACAATAGCGTTTTCCAATATATAAACTAAACCATCAACCATGGATACATCTATGCGCTGTCCCTTTCCTGTTCTATCCCTATACCACAAGGCAGCAAGAATAGCTATCGCAGCTTGATGCCCAGCTACTATATCTCCAACGGAAGTACCAACTCTACAGGGGGGGCCTCCCATAGGCCCAGTTATACTCATTAAACCGCTATAAGCCTGAGCGACCATATCATAAGCCGGTTTACCTTGAGCTCCTGGAGGAACATCATGTCCAAAACCAGATATGGAACAGTAAATTATATCGGGCTTTATTTCCTTAAGCTTGTCGTAGGAAAAGCCCATTTTTTCCATGGTTCCAGGTCTGAAGTTCTCCACCACTACATCAGATATAGATATTAACTTCCTTAATATTTCTTTACCCTCTTCAGTCTTAAGGTTTAAACATACGCTCTTTTTATTTCTATTTATACTTATGAAATAGCCACTCTGCTGATTCCCATCTGAATCCTTAACGAAGGGACCAAATTGCCGAGAATCATCTCCGTCTGGAGGCTCAATTTTTATCACCTCCGCACCTAAATCAGCCAAGATCATAGTACAAAACGGACCAGCTAAAACGTGTGTTAAATCGAGCACTCTTATATCCTCTAAAGCTTTACCTCCCACCAACATAAACGTACACCCCCTTTATAACTATTCTTCTACCTAAGTACAGCCAGCATTACACCAGCTGCAACAGCAGTACCTATTACCCCAGCCACATTCGGACCCATAGCATGCATCAAAAC